>CAWVFN010000066.1:0-39237 GCA_963928475.1 Bacillota bacterium | reverse complement strand
GACGCTTCTACAGCTACTAATCCAGTAGTTCCCCATACGGCTCAGACCAGGGCGTTGTTTGTCAACAGCTATTAAGAGAGATTAGTGGTTTGAGGCGAGATTGACATTTTTTTAGACAAAAATCCCGTTTCCTGATGGAGAACGGGGTTTTATTTATATCACTATGTAAAGGTTTGGAGTATAATAATAGAGTGAGGGAAAATAAAGTAAAAAACACATTAAATTTATAAAAAATACGTTGATTTTCATGGTTTTTTATGTTATAACCGGGTCTGGTGATTTATCTTATGATTGAGGAAAAAGTAGAACATCGGAATATAGAGGACAAATATCATTTGCCCAAGATTGGCATGCGGATATTAAAAACCACAGTGGCGGTTTTTATTTGTTTAATGGTTAGCCTTTTAAGAGGTGACAACGCCATCCCATTTTATTCAGCTATCGCCACTATTTTATGTATGCAGCCCTATGTGGGCAATAGTGTAAAAGTAGCTTTAAACAGGGTATACGGTACAATCATCGGGGCGGTATACGGTTGTCTTGTGCTTTTGGCGGAATTATACTTTTTGCCGGGCTGTTCCCAGACAGTGCATTATTTGCTGTCGGCCGTTGCCGTAATTCCGGTTATTTATACAACCCTCTTATTTCGTCAGAAGAGTGCATCGTATATTGCTTGTGTAGCTTTTCTCAGTGTTACCATTACCACTACGGTGGAAATATCTCCGTTTATTTTTGCTTTCGAGCGTGTTCTTGATACTATAATTGGCATAGCGGTAGCCTTAGGCGTTAATATTTTCCGCGTTCCCCGCCGCAAGAATAAGAATGTACTTTTTATTTCCGCTTTAGATGAAACTCTTGTAGCTCCTAACAACACTATGACAGATTATAGCAAGGTTGTTATGAACCAGATGATACATGACGGTATGAATTTTACTGTATCCACAGCGAGGACTCCGGCTTCTCTTATGACGCCTCTTGAGGCGGTAGATTTAAAACTGCCTGTTATTGCCGCCAATGGCGCCTTGCTTTTTGATTTACGGGAAAAACGCTATGTAAAAAAATGGGAGATGCCCTATGAGACAGCCAAGTCTGTAATAGATTATTTGGCCTCTAAGGGGGTAAACGCCTTTACCACGGCGGTAGTAGACGACGTACTGCTGATATACTACGGTGAGTTCAATAACGCCGCTGAGGAACTTCTCTATGAGGAACTGCGGAGTTCTCCTTACCGTAATTATGTTAAGGGAAAATTGCCTGTAGGGCGAGATGCCATATATATCATGGTTTTAGGTCATGATGAAGAGGTTAATTATTTATCCGCGGCTTTGAAACGTCAGGCCTTTGCCGGTGATATTTACATTTTTTCTCAGCCTTCAGAGTATGAGGGATTTTCTTATCTCAAGATTTATGATAAAGATGTATCCCGCCGTAAAATGATGGAATATCTCCGTCAAGATTTAGGTTTGGAAAAGATAGTAACTTTTGGCAGTATAGAAGGTATGTATGATGTGGTAGTTTATGATAATGATACGAATACCATGGTTAAGACTCTAAAAGGACTTTACGAGCCATATTTCTGGCAGCGTGAGAAATAAAAAAACCCCGGCTCAGCCGGGGTTTACTTATATCTTTTTTAATCTAAGCCTCTGGAGATGGCGATAATACCGGTACGCACAATTTCAATGATGCCTTTTTCGTCCAGGAGGAGGCACATGGCATCGATTTTATCCTGTTCACCGGTCATTTCAATAACGATGCTGTCGGGATGGACATCCACGATCTTAGCCCGGAAAACATTGGCGATATCAACGAGGCTGGAGCGATCCTCAGCCCTGGCGCGCACTTTTATCAGAGCCAATTCCCTATTGATAGAGGGCTTGGTAGTAAGGTTAGTGACTGATAAGGTATCAATGAGTTTAGCAATTTGGTTGGTTACTTGTTCCAGCTCGTCCTCATCGGCGACATCCACTACTACGGTGATACGGGTAAGACCTGGTTCTTCCGAGGAGCCGGCGTTGATGGAGACGATATTAAAGCCACGGCGGGAAATAAGACCGGAAACATGGGTCAAAACCCCGGGTTTATCTTCTACTAAAACAGCTAAAGTATGTTTCATGGTCAGTCCTCCTTCCATTCGATTATTTCATCGAGGGAAGCTCCTGCCGGTACCATGGGATAAACATTTTCATCTTCAGTTACCATAATATCCAGGAGCATGGGAGCGGTTTCATTATGAGCTTCCTCTAAAGCGCCCTGTAAGTCAGCGGAATCGGAGATTCTCTTTCCTTTGATGCCGAAAGCCTGAGCCACTGCGGCGAAGTTGGTGTCGATATAGAATTTGGAGCCGCTGTAATGGTGGTTATAGAAAAGTCTCTGCCACTGCTGTACCATACCTAAGCAGCGGTTATTGGATACCACTATTTTAATGGGCAATTTATGCTCAGCGATAGTAGCCAGTTCCTGGCAATTCATGAGGAAACCGCCGTCACCGCAGATTATCCATACTTCCTTATTAGGATTAGCGATCTGAGCGCCTATAGCGGCTGGTAAGCCAAAGCCCATAGTCCCTAAGCCGCCGGAGCTTAGGAAGGTTCTGGGTTTTTTGTATTCGTAAAGTAGAGCTGTCCACATTTGATGTTGTCCCACATCGGTAACGATAATAGCGTCGTCTTTCGCGATTTTGGATATAGCCTCGATGACCATTTGCGGTTTGATTTCCCCGTTTTTAGGGGTACCGTAGACGATGGGTTTTTCCGCTTTATTTTGTTTGAGCATTTCCACCCATTCATCAGCGTCGGGTTTTTCCACTATCTCGTTAAGGCGCTGCAGGGACCAGGAAAGATCCGCTAAAACACGTTCGTCAACCTTGACGTTTTTATTTATTTCCACAGCGTCTATCTCAAAATGTACAATTTTCGCGTTAGGGGCAAAGGAATTGACATCACCGGTAACCCGGTCGGAAAAACGTACCCCCATACCGATAAGGAGGTCGCATTCCATAGCCGCTTTATTAGCGGTAACGGTGCCGTGCATCCCCAGCATGCCCATGTATAAGGGGTTGTCGTTGGGGAAAGCGCTGTTGCCCATGAGACTGCTGACCACTGGTATATTGGTCTTTTTGATTATTTCGGCGAATATTTCGGCTCTATCTGGCGTATCCATGCCGCCGCCGATGAAAAAGAGGGGTTTTTTGGCCATTCTTATCATCTTAGCCGCTTTTTCCACCTGTTTAATATCTCCCTCATAGATAGGTTTGTAGCCTCTAAGTTTTATTTCCTCGTCGAAGTTGACGTCAATGTCGGCTAAAAACAGATCCTTGGGAATATCTACTACCACAGTACCTGGTCTGCCTGAGCGGGCAACATAGAAAGCCTGCCTTAAGGCGGGAGCCAGATCTTTTTCTGAACGGATCAAATAATTATGTTTTGTGATAGGAGTGGTAATCCCCCGCATATCAGCTTCCTGGAAGGAATCTTTGCCAATAGAATCTCTTGTTACCTGGGAGGTAATAAATACTGTGGGGCTGGAATCCATGTAAGCGGTGGCGATGCCGGTAACTAAATTGGTGGCACCAGGACCGGAAGTGGAAAGACAGACGCCGACTTTCCCTGAGGAGCGGGCAAAGCCGTCAGCGGCATGGGCGGCGCCCTGTTCATGTCTGGTGAGGATATGGCGGATGCCCGAATCGTATAGAGCGTCATAAAGTGGCAGTGCCACACCGCCGGGATAGCCGAAAACTATATCCGCGCCTTCTCTTTTTAATATTTCTACTACTACTTGTGCACCTTTCATAAGCCTTCTCCTGTCTTAATAAAAATATGGTACATTGAAAAAATATTAAAAACTATTATAATCCTTTACTGATAAATACGCAAGTTTTTCTTTTATTTATTTTTTACCAGCTATAAATTTTTGTAGCGGTGACTGCTGTAAAATATAGTAAATCGTAATTTTGGTGATATTTTTAACAAAAGGCATAGAATTATAATTAAACACAAAAATATAAAATTGTTTTTTTGCGCCTCTAAGCTATAATGAGAATATGTATGGCATTTTCTGAAGTTTGCGATGTGAAAGGTGATGTAATATTATGTCCGTAGATTTTTCCGTTGCTCAGAAACAGCGTCTGGCGGAATTAAACGCTGATGATGCTCTGCTGGAACAGACTTTCTCCGATCAGAAAGAACGTGAAAAAGCCTTTAAGGAAGCGGAAAAGCGTTTGATAAACGAAAGTAAAGACGCGCTTTTTGCTTTGCGTGATGGTGTTCGCCGTCCTATTCTCTGTGAGATAGAATCCAAGTTGGTAAAGTGGCTTACTGAGGAGGAAGGTTTCACTCAGGTTGTAACTCCCATAATGCTTTCCAGCAAGATGCTGGAAAAGATGACTATTGGTGATGATCATCCCTTAAAAAAACAGGTTTTCTGGCTGGATAAAAACAAATGTCTTCGTCCCATGCTGGCACCGAATCTTTATGATGTAATGCGCAGTCTGCAGAAGGTATGGGGAAATCCTGTCCGCATTTTTGAGGTAGGTCCTTGTTTTCGCAAAGAAAGTCAAGGGGCTCAGCATCTAAGTGAGTTTACCATGTTAAATTTTGTGGAATTAGGCGGGGTGGAAGACGGACAGCAGATGGAACGTCTGAAACAGCTGGCTGTAAGGGCTATGGAAGTAATTGACTTTAAGGATTACCAGCTGGAAACGGAAGACAGCGTTGTTTACGGCGAGACTCTTGATGTGGTATCCGGTGATTTAGAGGTAGCCTCAGGTGCTTACGGACCTCATTTCCTTGATGATAAATGGGGCATTTTTGATACCTGGGTAGGTATTGGTTTTGGTTTGGAGCGTTTAGCCATGATGAAAGAAGGTTATCATAATATCAAGCGTGTAGGCCGCAGTTTAGCTTATCTTAACGGCGCGAGACTCAATATTTAAGGTGGTTTTTTAAGTTTTTAGTTATAAGACTATTTGTGGTATTGTTTAGAAGGGGTAGAAATGACGAGACTACAAAGTGATTGGATAAAAAATATGGGTAAGGAACTTCCTCAGTGGGCCGAACGTCTGGAGAAACAGAGCAATATGTCCTTGTTTAATTTAGCGGCTTTAGCTGGAGATATATCCAGAGGACGTTTAAAAAGCGCTTCCTGGCGGGTAAAAGTTGGTGTTGTGCCTATTACGGCAGGTCTTGGTATAATCAATACTTTTTGTCAGCAGGTCGCGGCTATAGTTGATCATATGGGTTTTGACGCTTTTGTTACTGAGGCTTGCGACGTTTCCGGTATTCATGAGGCTATTGCCAAAGGAGCCGGTGTGATTTTTTTAGCTGATGACACCTATTTTTTGGCTCTTAATATGAGCAAGAATCTGGAAGCTGAGAATTCTGACGCCACAGCCAGAGGCTTTGTGGCTGCTTTAGAAGGAGCCGCCGGCGGTTTGCGCGATAAGGAAGTTTTAGTTATCGGCGGCGGCCGGGTAGGTTGTTCGGCTCTGCATTTTTTGAAATGCCGTGGTGCCGACAGTGTCCTCTATGATAAAGATGAGAATGTTTTAAAGAGATTTAAAAAAGAGGGCTTTAATGTAATCAAGGATGTTGAGGAGATCAAAAAATATCCCTTAGTGGTTGACTGTTCTTTTTCCGGGGCAGGCTGGCTTACTAAGGAAATGCTGCATCCTGATTTACTTTTTGCCTCTCCTGCTGTTCCTCTCTCTTTAGATGATGAAACGGCGGCTTTCTATGGTGACAGAGTGATCCATGATCTGCTGCAGTTAGGGGTTATTACCATGTTGGCTATGGTATGCTGAATAGAATTTTATAACCGGTTCTCATAAAGTGAGAACCGGTTTTTCTGTAGCGCCGCTCTGACAGCGGCAGGAATATGATATACTATTTCCCCTGGAAAAACTTGTAGAAATCCCTTGTAAATATAGAAACATAGTGTTATAATTGTTGCCATATGGGGGGTGGATCGTTATTGATCATATAGACTCTAAATCTATGCAGCCGGGTGAAACTCCCGGACTCCCCGCCAGATTAGAGAGGGCGTTGTCCTTTAAATATATAGTAAAATATAGTGCTAATGTAGTGCTAATAGTAGTGAGGAAAAGGAAGAAAGAAAATGTCTCAAATTTCAATCATTAATAAGGTGTTATCCGAGGAAAAACTCACCAAGGATGATATCGTTGCCTTGCTTTCCGTTACTGATCCCGATACTATGGAAGCATTGTTTAAAGCCGCTAGAGAAGCTCGGGCCAAGTATTTTGGCAATGGAGTATTTCTCTACGGCTTTGTCTATTTTTCCACCTTTTGCCGTAATAATTGCAATTTTTGTTATTTCCGCAGCGGCAATAAGGACACCATACGTTATCGTAAAGATCCTCAGGAAGTACGGGAGATTGCCAGAGGCTTAGCAGATTCAGGGGTGCATCTTCTTGATTTAACCATGGGTGAGGATCCCCAATACCATCAGGAAGATTTCGCTACGGTTTTATCATTAGCGGCGGAAATCAAAAAAGACAATGGTTTGCCGGTAATGATTTCTCCCGGTGTAGTCAAAGATGATATCATTGATAAATTTGCCGCTGCTGGTGTTGATTTTTACGCTCTTTATCAAGAAACCTATAACCGTGAGTTGTTTAAAAATTTGCGAATTTATCAGGACTATGATGAACGTATGCACGCTAAGGAATATGCCCGTTCCGTAGGAATGCATATTGAGGAAGGTCTGATGACAGGTTTAGGCGAGACCGTAGATGATTTGGCGGAAGCTCTTTTAAGTATGGGTAAACTTGACGCCAGTCAGTTGCGGGTAATGACTTTTGTGCCACAAAAGGGAACGCCGATGGAAGAGATGACAAGTCACAATCATGATATGGAGTTGAAAATAATAGCTCTGCTTCGTTTATTATATCCCAAAGTTCTTATTCCTGCCTCTTTGGATGTAGAGGGCTTAGAGGGGCTGGAAAGCCGCATTATGGCTGGTTGTAACGTAGTCACTTCTATTATTCCTCCTGCCGCTGGTTTAGCCGGAGTTGCTCAAAGCACCATGGATGTGGATGAGGGCAAGCGGACTGTGGCAGGGGTATTGCCGCGCTTAGAGAAAATTGGTATGCGCGGCGCCACGGCAGAGGAATTTAAAAAATGGCTGGCGGAAAATAAATGAAAAAAGTGGTCATAGTAGGAGGGCGTCTTCAGGGTTTGGAGACTCTGTATTTGGCGGGGAAGGCAGGAATGTATACTACTTTAATAGATAAAGACCCCGCGCCGATTGGGCAAAATTTTTGTAATAGATTTATTTATCAAGATGTGATACAATACAATAGAGCATTGCTTTCAGTTTTTCAGGAGGCTGATTTTGTATTGCCGGCTCTGGAAAATGACGAAGCTTTAGATGTGCTGTTATCCTTAAAGGAGAATTATGGTGTTAATCTTATTTATGATCCAGCGGCTTATGCCATAAGTTCTTCTAAAGCACGTTCAGATCAGATTATGTCTGCCGCCGGGATTCCTGTACCATTACATTATCCCAGCGGTAAAATGCCCTATATCGCTAAACCGTCGTCGTTAAGCGGCAGTGAGGGAGTGGTGCGGTTAGACAGTCAAAGTGAGCTTGCAGCCTTTCTCAACCGCCGGGAAGGAGACGATTGGGTAATAGAAGAATACTTAACCGGTCCCTCTTATTCCATAGAGATAATAGGTGTGCCGGGAAATTATCGCGTATATCATATTACCGAGCTCTTTATGGATCAGTTTTACGATTGTAAGCGCGTTTTCTCCTGTCCGGATTTCCCCTCAGAGCTGAAAGGTCAGTTTGAGGCTTTAGCCTTCAGATTAGGAGAGTTAGTTCAGCTCCATGGTATTATGGACGTTGAGGTGATAGATGATAACGGTATTCTTAAAGTGCTGGAAATAGATGTAAGGCATCCCAGTCAGACGCCGATCACTATTTATCATGCCACCGGCGTAAATTTCATGGCGGAGCTGCACCGTTATTTTTGTCCTGGCAGTGATTTTGCCTTGCCGGAGCAGGAAGAAAGGGAAATTTACGTTTCTCTGGAGCAGCTGGAAGTAAAGGATGGCTATATAGATATATTAGGTGAACATGTTTTAACTAAAGCTCAGGGGCTTTATCTCAGCCCGGATTTTTGCGGGGCTGATGAAGCCATTACCAACTATCAGCCTGATAAGAGTTCTTGGGTGGCTGCAGTTATCTGCAAGGCTGACTCTGCCGCTGATTTAGAGAGGAAAAGGCAGAGAGTATTTAAAAATATAGAAACCTTGTCTGGCATGGCTTTAGTGGTAAGGGACTTGCTTCCCTGAATTAAATTATTTGTATGTTATGCACAGCGGTGCAAACAGAAATAAAGTACTTTATTTTTAAAGGAGGATACTCAAATGCTTATCGTAGGTGAACTCATCAACACCAGCCGTAAGGCAATCAAAGAAGCTGTAGAAAAGCAAGACAAAGCTTATATCCAGCAAATCGCTAAAGAACAAGCTGAAGCGGGAGCCGATTATATCGACGTTAACTGCGGTACCCAGTTTGGTCAAGAAATCGAAACCATGGAATGGTTAGTAGACAGTATTTTGGAAGTTATCGAAGACAAACCCCTCTGCATCGACAGCCCTGACGCTAAAGCTCTCGACGCCGGTTTGGCTCGTTTTACCAAAGCTCGTCCTGACATGCAGGTTATGATCAACTCCATCAACTATGAAAAAGAACGTTATGAAGAAGTTCTGCCTCTCGTTGGCAAATACGATGCTAAAATCGTTGCCCTCTTGATGGATGATACTGGTATGCCTGTTACCGCTGAAGACCGTCTCGGTGTTGCCGACAAACTTTATGAAGGTTTGACTGGTGCTGGCGTTCCTGAAGAAAACATCTATTTTGACCCCCTCGTAAAACCCATCAGCGTTTCTGATAAAGCTGGTTTGGAAGTTTTGCAGACTGTTAAACTTCTCACTGAAAAATATCCCAAATGCCATAAAATGTGCGGTCTTTCCAACGTTTCCTATGGCCTTCCCAACAGAAAAGTTTTGAATAGCTTCTTTGTTGCTCAGACCATGGTTCATGGTATGGACGGTTACATCATCAATCCCTGCGATCCTTTGATGATGGGTACTGTAGCTGCTGGTATGGCTCTCTTGGGCGAAGACCAATTCTGCATGGGTTATCTTACCGCTCATCGTAACGGTTTGTACGGAATGTATGAATAAGATTGACTTAGAACAAGTTTGTTGAGTATTGGTTCTTTAACGCCTGTATTCGCTGAAACTTGTGTAAGCCCTGGGGGAGAAGGCAAAAGAGCCTTCTCCCCTTTTTTACAAGGAAATGGGTTTATAGCTTCAGGAACTATAGACCTGTTTACTTTGGTTTCTGAGCCAAGGTTTCTTAGAGGCTATTATTTATTAGGAGGCACGTCAATGAGCAGCGACAGCAATAAAAGATACTACCGCAAACATGTAGATTTTTTCCGTTTATTAGAAAAAATCAAGCTTTGGCCTTCCCGCAACGGAACATTGCATGGTATTCGTCAGATTGAAATAAAAGGAAACTACGCTGAGATAACCACCCACTGCGGCAAGCGATTTATGGTAAGGAATTCAAAAACCTCCCGTGCTGCCCGGTGGCTGCGTAATAAATGGATGCGCGATACCTGCAAGCAGTGTAAAATTCCCCAATGGAAGCTGGAAAAATATTCTAAAACCTATTTTACCCAGAATTACGGATCAGATTTAGAAAAATAAAGAAAGACAATATATATTACCATATACTTTCCTAATCTGAGATTGAGAAGTGATATTATAAATATTTTATTTTTTTTAAATGTTATGTTGTTTTTTTTCTAAATAATAGATTTATAATGAATAATTTGGTATAATTATTACTCAATAATGAAAACAAAGGAGTGTGTACCATGGAACTTAAAGCATTTATGGATGACGTTAAGGCTAAAAACCCTAATGAACCGGAATTTCATCAAGCTGTTGAAGAAGTAGCGATGACCCTTATCCCCTTTATTAATGAAAATCCTCAATATGAGAAGGCTAAAATTCTGGAAAGAATCGTAGAGCCTGAAAGGGTTATAATGTTCAGAGTTCCTTGGGTAGATGACAACGGCGAAATCCAAATAAACCGCGGCTATCGTATCCAAATGAACAGCGCCATCGGTCCCTATAAAGGCGGCATTCGCTTCCATCCTTCAGTTAACCTGAGTATTTTAAAATTCTTGGCCTTTGAACAGGTTTTCAAAAATAGCTTAACAACTCTGCCCATGGGCGGCGGCAAAGGCGGTTCTAATTTTGATCCTGCCGGTAAGAGCGAAGGCGAAATTATGCGTTTTTGCCAGTCCTTCATGACTGAATTAGCTCGTCATATCGGCGCTGATGTAGACGTCCCTGCCGGCGATATCGGTACTGGTGCCAGAGAAATTGGCTATATGTTTGGCCAATATAAGAGAATGCAGAACGAATTTACCGGTATCTTGACTGGTAAAGGTATGTCCTTTGGCGGCAGTCTTATTCGTCCTGAAGCTACTGGTTATGGTGTTGTCTACTTCCTGGAAGAAATGCTTAAGAAAAATAATGATTCTTTGGAAGGCAAGACAGTAACAGTATCCGGCTATGGTAATGTTGGTACTTTTGCCATTGAAAAAGTTAACGAATTAGGCGGTAAAGTTGTTACTATCGCTGATGAACATGGTTATGTATATGATCCCGACGGTATTAAAGGTGAAAAACTGGAATACCTTAAAGATTTGTGGGTTGTTTACAGAAAATCCGCTAAAGATTTTGCCGATAAATATAATCTTCAATGGGTGGAAGGAAAACGTCCCTGGTATGTTCCTTGTGATATCGCTATTCCTACCGCTACCCAAAACGAACTGGGTGAAGAACATGCCAAAGAATTGGTTAAAAACGGCGTAAAATATGTGGCTGAAGGTGCTAATATGCCCAGCAGCAACGAAGCCATTAAAGTATTCCAGAGCGCTGGCGTAAGCTTTGCTCCTGGTAAAGCTGCCAATGCTGGCGGTGTTGCTACCAGTGGCTTGGAAATGAGTCAGAATTCCATGCGCTATAACTGGACTCGTGAAGAAGTTGACGCGAAATTACATCAGATCATGAAAGATATTTACAGCAACGCCTATGCTGCTTCTGTTAAAGCTAACGACGAAGGCAACCTGGTATTAGGTGCCAATATCGCTGGTTTCATCAAAGTAGCGGATGCCATGTTAGCTCAGGGTATTGTTTAATTAATTAACAAAATTACAAATTTTAAGCCGGAAGACAAAGTCTTCCGGCTTTTTTTATGCTTTTTCCCTTCTGAGGCCATAGGCTTTATTTTACGATTTAAAGGTATCTTAATATATTTTATTTTTTTGTCAAACGAGGCAACTTTCATATATAAAGTATAAAATGACGGTCCTCAGCAAATACTATCCAAAATCGGAAAGTATTAACGGAGGTTTTTGTATGAAAGCTACAGGCATAGTAAGACGAATAGATGATTTAGGCCGGGTAGTGATCCCCAAGGAAATACGGCGTACCATGCGTATTAAAGAAGGGGATCCTTTAGAAATATTTGTAGACAGAGAAGGGGAGGTCATACTGAAGAAGTACTCTCCTATCAGCGAGTTAGGCGATTTCGCTAAGGAATACGCTGACGCCCTCAGCGATACTTTAGGGGCTATTATTCTCATAGCGGACAGAGATGAGATAATAGCGGTAAGCGGCGGTTCCCGGAAGGAATTTCTCAACAAGCCCATAGGAAGTATTGTGGAAAAGGTCATGGATGACCGCCGCACTCTTTTAGTCAATAATATCAGGGAGGAGCCGAAGAAGAACTATCTCAATATTATAGAGGAAAACGTTGATAATGAGCTAAATTCTTTTTGTATAGCTCCTATCATTCCTCATGGTGATGTTATAGGCGCGGTTATTATTTGCAGTAAATCTCCTGATGTGATAATGGGAGATTTAGAGCAGAAGCTCAGCGAGACAGCGGCTGGTTTTTTAGCGAAGCAGCTGGAGCAATAAGTCTAAATATCCCAAATCAAAGCCGAGGCTTAAGGCCTCGGTTTTGATTTGGGATATTTAGCTGTTACCTTAGGGCTTTTCCGCGATATAATGGTGTAAGGGGTCGTAGGGTTGTGACTCTCCGGGGAGGAAAAGATGAGATTAGAAGAGGAAAAAGATTTTTTTAATGATCTTTGCCGCGGAAATTATGAGCGTATTTTTCGGTACTTGCTGGTTAAAGTTCATGATTATGAGGCGGCTCAGGATTTATTACAAAACGTCTTTTTAGTGGCTTGGGAAAAAAGATATCTTTTAGCGGAGCATCCGAATCCTGTTGGTTTTCTTTATCTTACCGCGCGGAACAAAGCTTTGACTTATTTACGTCAGCAGAAAAATAGTCCCTTGCCTTTAGAAGAGGATGAGGTTATGACGGTGACAGTGGAACCCTGGGAGATTCTGGACCGCCGGCGTGATAAGAATATAGATGAGAATATCTATGTGGCAAGTGTTGTTAATTTATTGTCTGAGCCTGACAGGGAATTGTATGAAAAATATTATTTACGCTCCCAGCCGGTAAAGACCATTGCGGCGGCGGCAGGAATCTCGGAGACTGCGGTTCGCATGCGTTTACTGCGTTTGCGTCAGAGAGTAAAGAAAATAGTAAAAACTTTATTTTGAACTGTATTTTTTAGTTGCTCTGACGGTATGTTTACGCTTTTATTGCTCCTTACATTTTTTCCGCGGTTATAGTTTTTGTTAGCGGCAAGATAAAGATATTCATGAAAGTAGTATAAGTATATTAACGGGAGGTATAGCCTATGGGTTCTGAAATGGGGCGGAGGTCTGTTTTGGAGCGGCAGTTAGATGAAGCCATTAAAAATGGCGCTGTAGATTTAGCGGACAGATTATGCGGCGAGTTATATGAGTATGAGGAGCCTGCTGTTTTGTTAATGCCTGATGATTTTCCGGGGAAAATTGCCTCCCTAAGCAAGAAGGAGAGGGAAAACATGAAATATAAAATAGTTAAAAAGCTGGCGGCTACTGCTGCGGCTTTAGTAATAGTGCTTTCTTTTGGCATCACGGCTTACGCTAATGGCTGGGTCAGCCATATTATTTCCGTAATCGAAGGTGAGAATATGGTGGTAGCTGGTGAACAGGGGATTGATTTAGAGACCTATGATGCCCAGCGTGCCGACACTCAGGACCGGGAATATGAGTTTCCTGATTTTTCCCAGGCTTGTGAGGCCATGTCCATGCCTGAGGTGTTTCCTGAGGCCTTAACGTCTTATAGTCAGAAAGGCTCTGTCACTGTTCTGGAGGTTGAAGGGGAGCAAAGTGCGGTTAATATTCTCAGTCAGTATTACTTGGGCAATAAGTATGTGGATATGAATTACAGTTACGAAAAGGATGGTTTTGACAGTTTCATCGCTAAATATTGTGATAATACTTCTATTGAGGACAGCCGTGAGTTTACCAGTGCTTTAGGTTACACTTTTACCATTGTTACCACTGTTACTGAGTCGGAAATCTTTGATGAAGCCATGATAGCTGTAAATGATTATCTCTATCAAATCTGTTTCCGTGGTTTTAGTGACAGGGAAATAGAGGCGGTATTAGATTCTCTGGATCTTTCCCCTTTGGTAGTTTAAAAAATCTTATTTATATTCTATTTTTTAAAAAAGGGCCTTTATAAGGCTCTTTTTTGCTGTTAGGAGCAAAATTTTTTATCCTGAATCAGTTTCCCGCTGATAAATAAGTAAACCGGCAAAGATTATTTACTGGTTATTTTTTCTGTTGACAGCTGTTTATAGTTTACTTTTGCCTGAGATTTTAGTCATAAGGCCAGATAGGAAAAAGATATTTTATGTTTTGTTATTTATATTGATTAAGCTGTTTTTTTGAGAGTTTTATGCTATAATAGCTTAAAGAGGTCAAATAAACAGTAGAGTCTTTAGGAGGATACCATGAAACTTCGTGATTTAAATGAGGAATTGAGAAATAATACTTATCCTGGCCGGGGTATAGTTTTAGGCAGAACCCCAGACAACAAAAAAGCGGCAGTGGCCTATTTTATTATGGGCCGCAGTGAAAACAGCAGAAACAGAATTTTTTCACCTATTGACGACGGCATTAAAACAGAGGCTTTTGATCCGGCAAAAGTCAAGGATCCTTCACTGATTATTTATAATCCCATTCGGGTGCTGGCTGGCGTGACTATTGTTACCAACGGAGACCAGACCGACACTATTTATCAGTATCTGGAAGCTGGCAAGACCTTTGAGGATGCTTTACGTACCAGGGAATTTGAACCTGACGCTCCTAATTTTACACCTCGGATTTCAGGTTTGGTGGCAGCGGATGGCAGTTATAAATTGTCCATCTTAAAGAGTGATAACGGCAACAGCGGCAGCTGTCAGAGATTTTTTTATGAGTACAGTCAGCCTGTAGCTGGAGAGGGACATTTCTTGCATACCTATATAGGGGACGGCAGTCCTATTCCTTCCTTTGAGGGAGAGCCGGAACCAGTAAAAATAGCCGCTGATTTTCAAGAGTTTGCCGATGGTATTTGGAATAGTCTAAATCCGGACAACAAGGTTTCCCTCTATGTCAGCTTTATTGATTTAGCTTCTGGTCAGGCTGAAAGTAAAATATATAATAAGAATGAGTAATTTACTAAAAGTATCCCTTCCGTTTTTGGCGGAAGGGATATTTTTTTAGAGGCTTTTTATAGCCTCATCATATTCTTTTTTTAGTTGTTTAGCGGTGTTAAAGTGGGAAAAAGTTTTTTCTCCCAGGGATCGCACCGGCATTATGCCCATGAGGGAATTGGTAATAAAGCATTCGTCGAATTTGCTTAAAGCGCCCATAGTCATAGCGGTTTCAGTGATTTGGTAGTTAGACAGCAGATATTGACGTATTATGCCGTTGAGGAGTCCAGCGGTTACCGGCGGCGTAAAAATGCCGCCGTTTTTTACAAAAAAGATATTAGAGACGGCGCCTTCAGCTATTTCCCCTTGGGTATTGAGGAAGATGACCTCGTCAAAGCCTTGTTCCGCGCTGATATTTTTTTCTCTGATATTATCGCCGCAGTTCAAGGTTTTGTGGTAGGTAAAGGGGGATGTCTCATTGCGCCGCACCTCGCTGAAGGTGAGGGAAAATCCTTTTTCGTAATGCTGGGGTTTATAGGGATTTTCTCTGGTACTGAAAACCCGGTTTCTGGCTGATAGTGTTATCTTCAGGGCGCCGCTGAAATTTGGAGGGCAGTAGGCCTTAAGGTACTGATAGACATCTTTTTCATTTATGGTGTCTTCCAGGGAGAAGAAGGCTGCCGACGCTGCCAGTCTCCCCAGGTGCTGCGGCAGAAAGATACAGCGGCCCTTAATAACTTTTATAGTCTCAAATACGCCGACGCCGAAAAAATAGCCGTTATCCGCTGTGATTGTCATTATTTTAACGCCTCCAGTATGGCTTTAGCCTTTTGTAATGTTTCCTCATACTCGAATTCCGTTTCCGATTCAAAGGTTATGCCGCCGCCTACGCCTAAGCTGTAAATTCCGTCTTTATAGAGGGCTGTGCGGATGATGATATTCAAATCCATATCACCGTCTAAGGAGATATAGCCCAAGGAGCCGGTATAAAGACCACGGCTGTCATTTTCCAGTTCATCTATTATTTCCATAGCGCGTTTTTTCGGCGCTCCGGTGATAGAGCCGCCGGGAAAGGCCGCTTCTATGAGATCACCGGCGTTGTGCCCGGAAGCCAGTTTTCCCGTTATAGTTGCTACTAAATGAAAAACTGTGGCGTATTCCTCAACAGCGAAAAGCTCAATGACTTCTACAGAGCCGGGAGAGCAGACCCGGTTAAGATCATTGCGCTCCAGATCCACCACCATTAAGAGCTCACTTCGGTCTTTACCAGAGTTCCTCAGTTCCTCTTTTAGTCTTTTATCCTCTCTGTCTGTTTCTCCTCTTTTTCTCGTACCCTTTATTGGTCTGGTAGTCACTTTTTTGTTTCTTAGTTCCAGAAATCTTTCAGGTGAGGCGCAGATGACCTTGAAAGCGCCGTAATTCAAATAAGCTCCAAAGGGAGAGGGATTTATCTGCCGCAGCTTTAAAAAAGTAGCAAAGGGCTTTTTATGGCTTTTGATGGTAAGTTTTTGCGTCAAGTTGGCGATGTAGACGTCGCCGGCGGTAATGTAATCAATTAAGGCGGTTATGGTGTTCAGATATTCTTCTTTCCCAAAATTGGCTTCCACCCTGATGCTTTCCTTTTCCGCCGCCGAAAGAGGCAGAGGCGGCGCTGCCTCGATCATTGCCTCAAGTTCTGTCAGTGCCTTTGCCGGATCTCTTAAACGGCCGTTAGCGATGAGGTAAACTTTTGCCTCAGCCAGATCCTCAATGATAAGCTCATCATAGAAATTGAGAATACAGAGAGGTATATCCGGTTCTCTTAGGTGTTTTGTTTTCACTTTTTCTTTTATCCTGCCATAATCATAGGAAAAATAGCCTATGGCCCCGGCAGTTAGGGGCAGAGCCATAGTTTTAGCCTGATAATTATCGCGGAGATATTTTTTTAAGTATTCCTCAAAGGAGAAAGGAGAAGCTTCACCGTTGACCAGAAATACATCGTCATTAACAAGTTTAAGATAGGGTTTACGGCCAATTATGGTATAGCGTCCCTGGGGGCCTATGAGGGAAGAATCCAAAATGACGGTATCAGTTTCATCCTGAAGGAGGTTAAATATAGTCACAGCGCTTTTATAATCTTTTAGTTCCCTGATGACAGCCGCCATTGTCTCACCGCCATTCCTTGGTTATTTTGCGAAAATTAGCTATCAGCTCATGTCCGTATTCCGTTAACAGGGCTTCGGGATGGAACTGTACGCCATAAAGGGGATATTTCTTATGGGAAATAGCCATTACAGTATTATTGTCATCGTAAGCGTCTATCCCGATTTCAGCCGGTAATGTTCCGGCTTCTACCGTTAAGGAGTGATAACGGGTCACCTGGTAGCGATGGGGCAGTCCCTGAAACAGGCCGGTTCCATTATGGTTGATAGGCGTTACCTTACCGTGTACAGGCTTTTCCCCTTTGCGGGTTACTGCGCCGAAAGCATGAGCAATAACTTGATGTCCGAGACAGACCCCTAAAATAGGTATTTTATCCTTAAAGGTTTGGACAATTGCCTCTGATATGCCGGCTTCTGTTGGTCTTTTAGGTCCCGGGGAAATGATTATGGCCTGAGGTTTTAATCTTGCCACATAATCAAGGCTGATTTCATCATTGCGCTTTACCGTTATCTCACTGCCTAATTCCCGGAAGTATGTTACCAAATTGTAAACAAAGGAGTCGTAATTATCTATCATTAAATACATATTTTTACCTTTATTTTTATATATTCTTTAAGAGGGATGTGTCATGAAAAAAAGAAAACGGGAAAACTTTTGAAGTTCTCCCGTTTAAAAACATATTTTGGTCGTTGAGAATTAAACCAACTATATTCAGTTTTACTTACTGAGCAATCTGTATATCATGGTAGCGGCTTCAGCCCTGGTAGCGTTAGCTTTAGGTTCGAAGCAGTTGTTGTCCCTGCCGTTGATGATGCCGGAGCCTACCATAGCGTTAATGGCTTGCTGCGCCCAGGAATCAATCTGATAATTATCATTGAAGCTGCTGCTTGCTGATGCAAGATTGATATTCCTGAATTTAGCGTAGTTATACAATATTTGAGCCATTTCCTGACGTGTAATTTTGTCTTCTGGCGCAAATGTTGTAGAACTTCTGCCGTTAACTATACCTTTTTGCTGGGCCCAGTTGATATAGGTGTATGCCCAATGCGATGATTTTACGTCACTGAACCTCTGGGTGGTATAATTAAATACATTATTGCCGTTGTTCTGTGCGTCTGTGCCTATCATCTTGATGAATTCAGCTCTGGTTACGGTCCCTTCAGGTTTAAACGTACCGTTTTCATAACCCTTAATTATACCCATATTCACTAAAGCCATAATATTATCATAGGCCCAGTGGGAAGAGGATAAATCAGAGAAAGAGCTTATGGTATCGTGATTATTGGCATCATCGATGTCGATAACAGGTGTACCCACCGGTGTATATACTGTATAAGTACCAGCGTATTCACCGCCGTAGGGTATGACCCTGTTTTTCGCGGCATAGACGGTGCCGCCTGAATTCCAGGACCAGTTTTGTTCAATCAGGGTAAGTTCGGAGCCGTTGACACTTTTAATCACTGCATAGTGACCATAGCTTTTGCCGCGCTGTGCTGCGGTAGCATAGATATAGTCACCTGGTTTCGGTGTGGTGGTAACCTTAAATCCCTTTAATGAACTGCCATACACGGTTTTATAATACCGTGTGATATATTCCGAGCACTGAAAATCCGAACCGCTGGTAACGGGTTCGTAATAAGCAGGAACGGTGTTATATGTATCTACGATCTGCTTATAGTAGGTAACAGCTACTCTGTCATAGCTGATACTGGCATCAATGCCGGATTTGCCAGCGGAAAGCATGGCCAAATTGTCAGCAGCTTCCATCCTGGCGGCGTTAAATTCAGCTTCCATGGCGGCGAAGGCGTCCTCGGCGGAGATGAATCCGTCATCGGTTTCCTGAGCCGCTATACCCATGGAAAAAGAAAGTATCATTACAAGAGATAGCACCGAGATTATTATCTGTTTCATGACAATCCTTTCTTATCCAGTTGTAATAATACGTGTATTATAATATATAAGAACAAAAAAATCAAATTTCCCTGTATAAGGCGGGTTTTTGATGGGAAAATTTACATATATTTATAGTGCTTTTTTTAGCTGTTTTAAGCATTTTCCCAGGTCAGAGGGTATTTGCCCTTCTACGGTGACTTTTCCATTTTCTGTAAAAAAAATTATTTTTTTACAATGAAGTGCCTGTCTGAGCATAATATTTTTATGACCGCCGTATAATTCGTCGCCGGCCAGAGGATGGCCCAAATAAGCCATGTGGACCCTGATTTGATGGGTCCGGCCTGTTTCCAATTTTAAGCGCAGCAGGGTGTGATTCCCTATGATTTCCATGACCTGATAGTGAGTTACAGCTTTTTGTCCTTGAATGAAATCTATTTTCCGGGTAATGACGGATCCTGATACTCTGGCTATAGGCGCTTCCACAGTACCTTTTTCTTGCTGAAACCTGCCCTCAGCCAAGGCTATATATTCTTTGTCAATCTTGTTGGTAAGATTAACAGCGGTTAATCTATTTTTCGCGATAAGACATAAGCCGGTGGTATGTCTGTCCAAACGGCCTATGGGGCGGAAAGGGATATTGGGATAGAGAGCTACGAAGTAATTGCCCAGAGCGTCGCTGAAGCCGGGTGAGGCCGGATGTACCAGCATATCGTCGGGTTTATCAAAGATTACCACATTTTCATCTTCGTAAAGCACCGGTATATTCAAGTCCTTATTGGGAATCAGGGGTGTGGATTTATCCGGGAAGTCAACGGTGACTGTTTCGCCTGGGTACACCTGTTCGATCTGCCGGCGAAACTGGCCCTTTACAGCCACGCCGCCTTTTTGCCGCAGGGTTTTCAGCATACTGCTGGAATAGCCTAAGCTTTTGAGAAACTGTCCTAAGGTCATATTTTCCCTGGTAACTGTATAAGTTTTTATCATTATATTTTCCTATTTTATTGCCGTTAAGTTAAAGGGGCAGTTTTTTTTATGTTAGCAGAAAATTCAGGAGAAGTCAAATAGTCAGAAATAGTCAATATAATATGATAAACAAAGTAATAATGAGAAAAAAGAAGAAAAATTAAGATAATATAAAATTTGCCTTCATGCGACCTCCCATTAAAAGACAAAAAAGGTCAGGAAACATCAAAAATGGTCAAATTTCAGCCTTGAAACTTGCTTTAAGCGGGTATATAATAAGGTCAGTAAAGGTCAGAAGGGAGGATTAGCATGAGTACATTAGCAAGCCGTATAGAACGCTATATCAAAGATTTAATGGCGGAAAATGACAGCGACTGCTTGGAGCTTAAGCGCAACGAGCTTGCTCAGATATTTACATGCGTGCCTTCTCAGATAAATTATGTTTTAGAGACACGTTTTAGGGATGAACAAGGCTATCATGTAGTGAGCAGACGTGGAGCCGGCGGATGTTTTCAGATAATTCGTTTGTCAGTGACTAACGACAGTGAATTAAAAGAGTTGATAACCAAGATTTCTGAAAAGGATATGTCACGTCAGACGGCGGAAGGATTACTTAATCGATTGTTGGAAGAAGATTTTATTACTAAAAATGAATTTATGCTGTTAAATTCGATTATATCTTCTGAAGTTCTGAGTTTAGCCGGTGATAATGAGAATGCTTTGCGTTCAGCTTTAATGAAGAATATTTTAGTTACCCTTTTGCGGGTAGATTTTTAGAGGAGGCGCATACTATGTTATGTCAAAGATGTGGAAACAAAGAGGGGACCATACAGATTACCAACGTACACAACGGCACTAAGACAGTGGAATATATTTGTCCCGACTGCGCCGCTCAGTTAACCAACAGTAATTTAAATTTTTTGTTCAATAATATGGCCTCACCCTGGCAGATGCTGAATAATTTTTTAGGCCACAGCGCCAAATCTCAAATCTCAGGTGGTTATGATCATGTTTGTCCTTCCTGTGGTACTTCTTATCATGATTTTGCCAAACGGGGCAGATTTGGCTGTGACGAGTGTTATGATGCTTTCAGTGAGGAATTGAGTCCTATTTTTGATAAGCTGCATTTTTCTCATGAGTATCGAGGCAAGATCCCTGACAGTACCGGCGCAATGTCTGTGGAGGACAGGCTTTCTATTTTGACTCGGCAGATGAAAGAAGCGGCGGCGGCAGAGGATTATGAGCGGGCAGGAGAGTTAAAAAAGGAAATAATGGCTTTAAAGCGGGAATGCGGAGGTAAAGACTGATGAATGAGTATCGTACCTTCAATTATTTCGGCAGTTACTGGATGACTAATCAGGGCGCGGAAAGTGATATTGTTATCAGCAGCCGAGTCCGTTTAGGCCGTAATGTGGCAGGATATCCCTTTAAGGATATGATTTCTTTGCAGCAGGAAAGGGAAATACTGGAAAAGATCGAGTCTTTACCCAGGAGCAAAAAAGAAAACGGCGTAGACGATTTAGAGTTTATTGATTTATCTGTAATTCCTCGTGAGGAAAAGATGGTTTTAGTGGAAAAGCATCTTATAAGTCCGGAATTGGCTCTTTCCCAGGGTGCCACAGGTTTGCTTCTCAATCCCCAGGAAACCTTGGCGGTAATGGTCAATGAGGAGGATCATCTTCGTATCCAAAGTCTTTATCCGGGACTTTCCTTAAGCGAGTCGTTGAGTAAGGCCAATGCCATGGATGATTTTATCGCCCAGCATATTACTCCTGCTTTCAGCGCCAGATGGGGTTATTTGACCAGCTGTCCCACTAATACGGGAACTGGTCTTAGAGCTTCGGTTATGCTGCACTTGCCGGCTATGGTCTGGACAGGACAAATTAATCGTTGGTTAGGCAATCTTAATAAGTATGGTTTTACTTACCGGGGGCTTTACGGCGAGGGTACTGAAAGCAAGGGCAATCTGTTTCAAATTTCCAACCAGGTAACTCTGGGCGTATCCGAGGAAGAGACCTTGAGAGAATTAAAAGATAACGTGGAAGTTATTGTAGATCGGGAACGTGAGATCCGCAAAGCCATTTTGGAAAAGGATCCCGTTGCCTTAGAGGATAAAGTGTTACGGGCGGAAGCTCTTTTAAGCAAAGCTAAACTTCTTTCCTCCGAGGAAACCTTCGGGCTGTTGTCGGATCTGCGTTTTGGTATAGATATGGGCTTGCTGCCGGGTTATGATAAAAAGATTTTTAACGATCTTCTGGTCAAAACTCAGCCGGCAGTATTAAGAAAGCTGTGTCACAAAGATTTAGAAGAAAGAGAGCTCCTGGAAAAACGAGGAGAGTTTATTAACGCGAAAATGAAGGAGGTGTCGCGTGATGTTTGAACAATTTACTAAAAGGGCAAGACAGGCAGTGCAGAACAGTGCCTATATAGCGAAGCAGTTGAATAGCTCGGTAGTTGGTACTGAGCATATTTTAGCGGGAATTATCAGTGATGAAAGCGGTGTGGGAGCCAGGATCCTGAATTATTTGGGTTTTAACGCTCAGGCTTTTCTCCAGACCTTGCAGCAGAGCGGCGGCGATGGTAATCCCTATCAATCTCCGGAATTCAGCCCCAGGTGTAAACAAGTATTTGAGCAGGCGCGTTTAGCCGCTATAGAACAGCAGGTTTCCTATGTGGCCACAGAGCATTTGCTGTTAGGTATATTAAGGGAAGGCGAGGGCTACGGCGCCAAATTTTTACAGGAAAGCGGTATTACCGAGGAAAAGGTCATTCAGGTTTTGACTAACGGCGGTTCTAACGGCGGTTCTCCCCAGCATGAAGCCTATTCCCATTACAACGGCGGTAATTACGGCGGCGGGCAAAAAACCGCCACTCCCGAGTTGGATAAAGTAAGCCGTGACCTTACCGCTTTAGCTAAAAACGGCAGTATAGATCCGGTCATAGGCCGTGATGAGGAAGTTAAACGGGTTATTCAGATTTTGAGCCGGAGAGGAAAGAATAATCCGGTGTTAATTGGTGAACCCGGTGTTGGTAAAACGGCTATAGCCGAAGGTTTGGCTTTGCGTATAGTTACAGGCAAAGTACCCCAGAATGTGGCTGATAAGCGAGTTGTGGCTCTGGATATGTCAGGATTGGTAGCCGGCACTAAGTACAGAGGTGAGTTTGAGGAACGCTTGCAAAAAGTGCTCAAGGAAATAAGAGAGGCTAAAAACGTTATTCTCTTCATCGATGAGCTTCATACTTTAGTTGGTGCTGGTGAGGCTGAGGGGGCTATGGACGCGGCTAACATACTGAAACCGGCTCTTTCCCGTGGAGAGCTCCAGTGTGTAGGCGCTACTACTCTTGATGAATACAGAAAACATATTGAAAAAGACGCTGCTTTAGCCCGTCGTTTCCAGCCGGTGTTAGTTGAGGAACCCTCTCCTGAGGAAACCATGGAAATATTACGGGGCTTGAAGGACAGTTATGAGGCACATCATAAGGTAACCATAGGTGATGAGGCTTTAGACGCAGCTGTTAAAATGTCGGTTCGTTATATAACCGATAGATTTTTACCGGATAAAGCTATTGACCTTATTGACGAGGCTGCCTCTAAAGTGCGGATCGCTTCTTTTAAAGCGCCGCCGGATTTGAAGGACTTGGAAAAGGAATTGGAAGAAGTCAATAAAGAGAAAAAGGCCGCTAGTGACAGCGAGGATTTTGCTGAAGCCGCTAAGTTGAAAAATAGAGCCGATGAGATAAAGAAAGAATTGGCAGATAAAAGAGAAGCTTGGCAAAAGGAGCACAAGGACGATAAATTGGCAGTAACCGCCGACGATATCGCCGACGTGGTTTCTCTTTGGACGAAGATACCGGTAAGCCGTTTACAGACAGAGGAAAAGGAACGTCTCCTTAAGCTGGAGGAAACTCTGCATAAGCGCCTCATCGGTCAGGAAGAGGCTGTTTCCTCGGTATCCGCGGCGGTACGCCGTTCCAGTGCTGGTCTAAAAAATGCCAAACGTCCCATTGGTTCCTTTATTTTCCTGGGACCCACCGGGGTTGGTAAAACAGAATTGGCTAAGGCTCTGGCTGAGGCTGTTTTTGGTTCAGAAGACGCCATGGTACGTATTGATATGTCCGAATATATGGAACGCTTCTCCGTTTCCCGGTTAGTGGGAGCGCCTCCCGGTTATGTGGGTTATGATGAAGGTGGTCAGCTTACCGAAGCGGTACGCCGCAATCCCTATACAGTAGTGCTTTTAGACGAAATAGAAAAAGCGCATCCCGAAGTATTTAATATCCTTCTGCAGGTATTGGATGATGGCCGTCTCACTGATTCCTTAGGCCGTACCGTTGATTTCCGCAACGCTATTATAATCATGACTTCTAATGTTGGTGCCAATAATGTTTACGGCGGCAATAAGAATGTAGGATTTTTGACTTCCGAGGAAAACAGGGAGTATGATGATATCAAAGAACGCTATATGGCGGATCTGAAAAATACTTTCCGCCCTGAATTTATCAACAGGGTAGATGATATTATTGTATTCCATCCTCTTACTGAGGAAAATATTATAGCAATCGCTGACTTGATGCTGAATGAACTTGGAGACAGACTGAAAGAGCAGGATATTTCCTTGACAGTAGAAGAGGAGGTCAAAAAGCATCTGGCGGCGGTAGGCTACGATAAAGTTTTCGGCGCCCGTCCTTTACGCCGTACAATTCTCCAGGAAATAGAGGATCCTTTGGCTGAACATTTGCTGCGGGGAGATTTTAACCAGGGTGATAAGGTGTTAGCGAAATTAGATGGTGATAAAGTTGTTTTTGTGAAGAAAGAAGACTAAATAAGATAATTTTAAAGCGGCTCTCTTGCCAATGAGAGAGCCGCTTTCTTTATTGTGGTGTTTTTCCTCTGTTATTATAATTTTCCTAAATAATTATGGTAAAAAATACCTAAGCTACATCTTTTATTTGCATATATTATGTAGTATAATATATTAAATATGAGCAATTTTCAATGTTAACAGAGGGTAACAGCTTTGAAAAAGAGTAAAAGTGTTTTTGTCTGTGATAACTGCGGTTATGAGAGTATAAAATGGATGGGACGCTGTCCTATTTGTGATGCCTGGAATTCCTTTAAGGAGGAAAAAACCGCGGCGGTTAAGAAGGGCAGGGAGAGAATAACTGGTGCAGGAGGAGAAGCCTGCTCCGTCAAGGATATAGATATAAGTGATGGTGAAAGATTTTCCCTCTTTGACCAGGAACTTGATCTTTTATTTGGCGGCGGTTTAGTAGTAGGATCTGTTATTTTGATTGGCGGTGAACCTGGTATTGGCAAAAGTACCTTTTTGACTCAGGTAGCAGCGTCTTATGGCGAGCACTATGGCAAAGTGCTTTACGCCACCGGAGAGGAATCATTAAAGCAGGTGCGTTTACGGGCCCAGCGGTTAGGAGCTGAAACAGAGAATTTTTATCTTTTGGCTGAGAATGATTTGGGCATAATAACTGAAAACGTGGATAAGCTTAAACCCGGCTTGTTAATAATAGACTCCATACAAACACTTTTCGATCCGGAACTTGATTCTATTCCCGGCAGTATAGGTCAGATCAGGGAATGTACCGCTTTACTGGTGGAATTGGCCAAGAAGCGTCATATAACGGTGATGATCGCCGGTCATGTCACAAAAGAAGGCGTAATAGCTGGTCCCAGGCTTTTAGAACATATGGTAGATGTGGTTATGTATTTTGAAGGTCAGCGCCATCAGGAATACCGTATACTGAGAGGCGTAAAAAACCGTTTTGGTTCCACCAATGAAGTGGCCTTATTGGATATGACTGACAGAGGTCTTATTCCTTTTGATAATCCTTCTGCTGTTTTTTTGGCTCAGCGGGACACTTTAGACCCTGGCAACGCAGTTGGCGCTATAGTAGAGGGTACAAGACCTTTTCTCCTGGAAATACAGGCTTTAGTCACAAAGACCTCCTTTGGGAATCCCCGTCGTTTGGCCACAGGTATAGAATATAATAGATTGCTTTTAATAATTGCTGTGCTGGAAAAGGTATTAGGTCTTCCTTTAGCGGGTCAAGATGTTTATCTTAATATCGCCGGCGGTCTTAGAGTTGATGATCCCTCTTCTGATTTGGCTGTTGCCGCCGCCATAGCCTCAAGTTACCGTAATTTATCGTTAAAGGAAAACACCATTCTTTTAGGAGAGATAGGTTTAGGCGGCGAAATAAGAAGCGTAGGTGATGTGGATAAGAGGGTCAAGGAAGGCAGAAAGTTTGGTTTTAGGACCTTTATAATACCGTCTTTTTTGCATAAAGAGATAAAAGAGGATGAGGATATCGCGCTGATTCCGGCGCGGACTTTAAAAGAGGCTTTTACATATATATTTTAGGGGTGAGGCTTATGAATAATGAATCGGGCAAACAAAGTGAAATGCGTCAGGCACTGGAAATGGTTGCTCCCGGTACTACGCTGCGGGAAGGCATAGAGAATATTTTACGAGCCAAAACCGGTGGTCTTGTGGTCATAGGTGACGGACCTGACGTCCGCTCCATTGTTGAGGGGGGCTTTATTATAGATCAGGCGGTAAATGAGGCTCGCCTTTACGAATTAGCCAAGATGGACGGCGCTATAGTCTTGGATGCCGCCGGTGAGAACATCTGGCGTGCTAATACCCAGCTTCAACCTACTAAGGAGACTACTTCGGAAGAAACTGGCATCCGTCATAGGGTGGCGTCCCGTGTCGCGGCTCAGACCAGCGCTATAGTGATAGCTATTTCCCAACGCCGTTCCATGATTAGCATTTACAAAGGCAAAACAAAGTTTATTCTTTCTGATATAGGGACTCTTTTAGCCAAAGCTAACCAGGCCCTGCAGACCTTGGAGAGATACTGTCATGAACTGCGTAAGGAATTGGATAATCTTAGTTTATTAGAGTTTGATGACGCTGTATTAGCTAATGATGTTATAAAGATTATCCAGCGTGGTGAGAGGTTGAGACGTATTGCCGGGGAACTGGACTTTTATTTGCTGCAAATGGGAGATGAAGGTCCCCTTATCCGTATGCAGATGGAGGAACTTACGGCGGATATTTGGCCAGAATACCATAATATAATTATGGATTACGCCAAAACAACAGCGAAACGCAGTATCAGTCATTTAGAAAAGGATCTTTCTAACCTGGATGACGATGATTTAATGGATAAATCCTACTTAGCCAAGCTTATGGGCTTTGGTGGCAGCAGTGATGTTTTGGAAAAATCCCTTACTCCAAGAGGATACCGTATTTTAAGTCGGGTACCGCGTATTCCCGCTTCTATTGTGGCAAAAATAGTCTCTTATTTTGACGAAAATCTGCAAAATATCCTAAACGCGGATATAGCCACTTTAGACGAGGTAGAAGGCGTAGGTACAGTACGTTCCAACGCCATACACCGCAGTCTGATCCGACAGAGGGATTACGCTGTATTCGGCGCTGGTAAGCTTTAAGATAGCACAAGGTTATAAGACTTTTAAGATACACAAAAAGACAGAAAAGTTTAGCGTAAACGTAGCCTCAGTCATTATTAAGGGAAGGTTAGTTTCCCTTATTTTAGTAGTTAGGTTGTTTGTAGTTTATCAAGGAAAGGAGGTGAGAACATGAAGATTTTCAGAAGATGCGTACAGGGATTGCTGACAGTTGTCTTTATGGTGGCTGCCTATTTTTTAGCCGTGTTTATCCTTGATTTTTTCTGGGGTATAACAACAGGTTCTAAATGGTTAGCCGCTGTAATCATATCCGTACTTATTGTTGGTATTATAGTATTTATTATTTCACCCTATATTGCTAAAGCTGTTGAAAGCCTGGCTTCACGTATAGTAGCTCGTATTGCCAGGATATCAGCTTGGGAATTAGTAGGTGGATCTATTGGTCTTATTATAGGTTTATTTGTAGCCAGTCTGATAGGCAACTCTCTCAATCATTTAGTCTTTGGACCTTACATAACTATTCTTTTATCTCTTTTTCTGGGATATATAGGTTTTTGGGTAGGCCGGGGCAAGCAGGACGAGATTGGTAAAGCTATTTACCGTTCCGCCAAAACCCCTAAGGATAAACCGGCTAAAAAGGATCAGACTGTGGTAGCTCCTGCGGTTCTGGATACCAGTGTGATCATAGATGGGCGTATCGCTGATATTTACCGTACTGGTTTTATTGAGTCTAAGCTGATTTTGCCCAATTTTGTTTTAGACGAACTGAAAAGGGTAGCTGATTCGCCGGATCCTATGAAAAAGAGCAGGGGACGCCGGGGCATGGAAATTCTCAGTGAATTGCAGAAGGATTATCCCAAGGCTATAACCATGGTCAGCAAGGATTATGATGATATTAAGGAAGTGGATATCAAAATTATACGCTTGGCCGTTGACATGAAGGCCAGGATTTACACGAATGATTATAATCTCAATAAGATGGCTCAGGTACAAAATGTGACGGTAATGAATATCAATGATTTGGCCAATGCCGTAAAAACAGTGGTATTGCCTGGTGAAGAGATTATAACCAGAGTTATCAAGGAAGGTAAAGAGGCTGATCAGGGAATTGCTTATCTTGACGACGGCACCATGATAGTGGTAGAAGGCGGCAAAGCTTTTGTAGGGGTTACCCTGACTGTAGTGGTGACTAGTGTTTTGCAGACCAGTGCCGGTCGCATGATTTTCGCTCGGGCAAAATAAAAAAACGTGTGGTAAAAATATGCGTATTTCTGTTATTATCCCAGCCGCTGGCAGCGGACGGCGGCTGGGAAAAGAAAAAAATAAAATTTTATTGGAATTAGGTTCTAAACCGGTATTAAGTTACAGTTTAGAGTTTTTTGACACTATTTCTCAGGTAGCGGAAATAATTATTGTTGCCGCTGGCGGTGAGGAAGAGGAATGTCGTAGTATAGCCAAGGACAGCTGCCGCCGCAAGGAATGGCAGGTGGTAACTGGCGGCGAGGAGCGGCGTGATTCTGTTTATCGCGGTTTAAAAGCAGCTTCTCCCGATTGTGACTATATTCTCATCCATGATGGAGCCAGGCCCTTTATAACACATAAATTGATGGATAATCTTTTAACTGCTGATTTTCAAGACGGCGCTATTTTGGCGCTGCCGCTGAAAGATACGGTCAAGAGGGTAGAGGCGGGTTGTATTAAAAAGACTATTGCCAGGGCCGGTCTTTATGGGGCGCAGACACCTCAGATATTTCACCGGGACATTTTGCTAAAAGCTTATGAATATGCTTTAGATGCTGGTTTTGAGGCCACTGATGATGCCTCCATGGTAGAGCTGTATGGCGGTGAGGTCATAATAGTTCCTGGCAGTGAGGATAATTTTAAAATAACTACCCCTTATGATTGGCAAAAAGCCAGGGAGAAGGTGATGACCATGGGACTGCGGATAGGAAGCGGTTTTGATGTTCACGGTTTTATTGCCGGACGCCCCTTGATTTTAGGCGGTGAGGAAATCCGTCATGACTTTGGTTTAGAAGGACATTCCGATGCTGATGTCGTGACCCATGCTTTGATGGACGCTGTTTTAGGCGCCCTTTGTGCCGGCGATATCGGCGGTCATTTTCCGCCCGGTGACCCTGTTTATAAAGGCGCTGACAGCATTGTGCTGCTGAAAAGGGTAGCCGCCATAATGGGGGAAAAAAATTATGAGTTAATTAATGGTGATATTACAGTTATAGCGCAAAAGCCTAAGTTAGCTCCTTATATTGAAAAAATCCGGTCTAATCTCGCTGAGGCTTTAGAAACTTTGCCGGAAAATATAAGCGTTAAAGCGACAACTACGGAAAAACTGGGCTTTGTTGGCAGGGAAGAGGGTATAGCCGCCCAGGCCACAGTTCTTTTGCGGCATAAATAGGAGGTAGAGACATGGAGTATACAGTTAACTTTAAGAGTCACGGCAAAACAGTTAAGGTCGAATCTGGCAGTACTATTTTGGATGCGGCAGCTTTAGCCGGCATCCCTTTGGAAAGTAATTGCGGCGCTGCTGGTACCTGCGGCAAATGCCGGGTAAGAATTGAGGAGGGGTTTAATCCCCAGGCTGAACGGGTAGGAGAGAAATTTTTTACAGCCGAGGAAATGGATAACGGTTGGGTTTTGGCCTGCCGTTATGAAGTAGACAGGGATATAGTAGTTGACGTCCCTGTACAGAACGATGCCTTTAGCCGTAAAACAAAGCTTAATTCTCTCTTAGATAATATAGTTTTAAATTCACCGGTACAGAAAAAATATATTGAGATGGATAAACCCTCTATCAAGGATCAGTGTCCAGACTATGAGAGGATTATTAGAGCCGCAGGTTTAGATATAGCCAAGCAGAAGCCTAATCCTCATCTTTTAGCCATAATACCCAAATTGGTACGTGACAGCAATTTTGCCGTTACCGCCGTTATCCATGGTGATCAGCTGATGTGGCTGGAGGCTGGTGACACCAGCCAGCAGCGCTATGGTATGGTTTTTGATATCGGCACTACTACTGTAGTAGCTCTCTTAATTAACTTAAATGACGGAAATATTGAAGGAGCAGCGGCGGAAACCAATCCTCAAAACGTTTTCGGCGCCGATGTTATTTCTCGTATTAACTATGTCATATCCGAACCTGACAAGGGTCTGGCACAGCTTCACTCTAAAGTAGTGGAGTGCATGGGTAATTTAGCTTTACGGGCCATAGCTGAAGCAGGAGTGGACAAAACAATGGTCTATGAATGTACTGTGGTGGGTAACACTACTATGAGCCAGCTTTTTGCCGGTGTTGATCCCAGTTACCTGGCTCCGGCTCCTTTTATTCCCGGCTATGTCCATAGTGTGGAATTGTTGGCAAAGGAATTAGGCTTTGATCTCAATCCCGAAGCCAAAGTGCATTTATTGCCTAATATAGCTGGTTATGTTGGTTCAGATACTGTAGGGGTAATTTTGGGTACTCATATTCATGAGCGTCCCGGTATAACCGTAGCCATTGACGTAGGGACTAATGGTGAGATCGTAGCCGCTGGTAAAGGCAGAATTTTAGCCTGTTCCACAGCGGCGGGTCCGGCTTTTGAAGGAGCTCAGATCAAACATGGTATGCGAGCCGCTGAGGGAGCTATTGAAGCCGTATATATTGATAATGAAGCTGGTACCTGTAAAATTGAGGTTATTGGCGATAAAAAACCCAGAGGCATCTGTGGCAGCGGTATTTTAGATGCTGTAGCTCAGTTATATCAATCCGGTATAATAGATTATAAGGGTGCCTTTAATGTGGGAGCGGATAAAGAGGAAGCGGAAAGTAAAATCCATCCTGAACTGAGAAAACGCATAGTAAAACAGGATGACGGCTATGAATTCATTTTAAGTACAAAAGAGGAATCAGCGAAGGGACGTGCCGTGGTATTATGCCAGAAGGATATAAGGGAACTGCAGTTAGGCAAAGGTGCCATTTATGCTGGTATTAAGGTGCTGTTAGGAGAATTAGGCGTCACCTTGGCTGATGTGGATTCGGTAATGATTGCCGGTGCTTTTGGCAGTTATATTAGAGAAAGCAGTGGTCTGATTATCGGTCTTTTCCCAAGTTTACCCAATGGCAAAATAGAATTTATCGGCAATGCTGCCTCAGAAGGCGCCAGGTTAGCCCTTGTTTCCCAGGAAGAGCGGGAACTTTGTCAGGAATTGGCTCGCCGCAGTGAGTATATTGAGCTTTCCAGCCGCATGGACTTCCAGAATGAATATGTGATGGCTCTTTATTTCCCCAATGATGAATTTAGTCTCTGATAAAGGAAGCGGACAGTGGGGTATACCCCTTATTTTCCCCTAATAGATCAGGGCAGGCGATAATAATTAAGAGCGAAGGTTAATTTATGGAATACTTAATAATACTAATAGGTCTTGGCAATCTGGGACTTTTGCTGTTTCTTCTGTGGCGTACAGGTAAAAGTACAGATAGTAAAAACGATAAAGAAGCAATAGACTCTCTGCTGCGATCCGAGGCAAAATTGGAATCTGATATAGCTGGGTTATCTCAGGCTTTCGCCAGGGAATCCAGGGAGAACAGACAGGAGATGTCCCAGAGTATTCAGGCCTTTAACAGAACCATAAACAGTCAGATCAGTGAGCGTAGTTTGGAACAGTTAGAGCAGATAAAGACGCTGAGAAAGAATACAGAGGATTCCATGGAGCGTCTCCGTGATACTATGGACGCCAAGCTGGAGTCAATCCGCGGCAATAATGAGGCTAAGCTGGAGGCGATGCGGAAAACCGTTGACGAAAAGCTGGAGCTTACCTTAAGCAAGAGATTAGGTGATTCCTTTAATTTAGTGAACCAGCGCTTAGAACAGGTGCATAAGAGCCTCGGTGAAATGCAGAGTCTTTCCAACAACTTAACTGATATAAAAAAGATTTTTACCAATGTCAAATCCCGGGGTGTATGGGGTGAAGTTCAGTTAGGCAATATTTTAGAGGAAATCCTGACGCCGGATCAATATGTGGTCAACTATGCTCCTAAAGCCGGCAGCGGCGAGAGGGTAGAGTTCGCATTGGCTTTACCTGGCCGCGATGGGGAACAAGGCAAAATATATTTGCCTATTGACTCTAAATTTCCAGCTGAGGATTACAGCCGTCTTTTAGACGCCCAGGAAGCTGGGGACAGCCTTACCGTGGAAACCTGCCGCAAGGATTTGGAAAAAGCCTTGCGTAAAGAGGCCAAAGACATACATGATAAATATATCAATCCTCCGGCGACTTTAGAGTATGGGGTTATGTTTCTGCCCACGGAAGGATTGTATGCTGAAGCCTTGCGTCTGCCTGTCTTTGTTGAGGAGGCACAGGAAAAATATCAGGTTATGGTTGCCGGTCCCACTACCCTGGCGGCTTTGCTAAACAGCATTAAATTAGGTTTTCGTACCATGGCCATCCAGGAAAAGAGCGGTGAGATACGTAAGCTTTTAGGTGCTGTTAAAACTGATATGGCCAGGTTTGCCGATAATCTTTTGAAGGTCCAGAAGAAGATCAGCGAGGCGGATAAAACCCTGTCCGATGCTGCTAAGCGTACGGAGATAATAAATAAGAAATTAAGGAATGTAGAAGGTCTTTCCCAGGGAGAGACGGAAACTTTATTGACAGAAGACTAAAGCCTGCTATAACTTTTATAGCTATGTGATAAGGGTTTAATGATTTTTAAGGAGAAAGATAAAATGGAAAAGTATCGTTTGAGATTTGCCCCTAGTCCAACGGGACCTCTGCATATAGGCGGTGCCCGTTCCGCCTTATTTAACTACTTATTGGCGAAAAAAAATAAAGGCACCTTCATAGTGCGTATGGAAGATACTGATCTGGAGCGTTCCAGTAAAGCCTCGGAAGAAAACATTAAAAACAGCCTTAGATGGCTTGGCATGAACTGGGATGAAGGTATAGATGTAGGCGGTGACTGCGGTCCTTATCGGCAGATGGAACGCTTAGATATTTATCAGGCGGCGGTGGATAAACTGTTGGCTGAGGGCAAGGCTTATTATTGTTTCTGTTCAGAGGAAGAATTGGCGGCGGAAAAGGAAGCTCAGCAAAGCAGAGGTGAAAATCCTCACTACAGCGGCAAATGCCGTCATCTTAGCAAAGAGCGCCAGGAGGAATTGAGAACTCAAGGTATTAAGCCGGTTATACGTTTCCGGGTTCCCGAAGGTGAGGAGGTTGTCATTCACGATCTGGTACGGGGTGATGTGACCTTTGAGACAGATGGCATTGGTGATTTTATTATCGTTAAATCCGATGGCATTCCTGTTTATAATTTTGCCGTGGTGTTAGATGATGTTACCATGGGCATAACCCACGTGATCAGAGGAGAAGAACATCTTTCCAACACTCCCCGTCAGGCGGTTATATATAAAGCTTTAGGTTATGAAATGCCTAAATTTGCCCATATTTCCTTGATTTTAGGCCGGGACGAGGAAGGAAATCTTACAAAGATGAGCAAGCGCCATGGTTCCACCTCGGTTATCGCCTATGAACAGCAGGGCTTTTTACCTGAGGCTATTGTTAATTTCCTGGCATTGCTGGGTTGGGCACCCAAGGGTGAAGAAGAGTTGTTTACCCTGGATGAGCTGGTAAAACAGTTCTCTTTAGATAGAGTATCGAAGAGCCCCGCTGTCTTTGATATGGAAAAGCTGAAATGGATAAACGGTATGTATATTCGTAAGGCCTCAGCGGAGCGGTTATTGGAATACGGTTTACCCTTCCTGAAAAAAGCCGGATTAGTGAAACGCAATCCCAAGGTCAATGAAATGATCTGGGCCATGCTGGTAATTGACGCTCTCAAAAACTATATTTCCTGTTTTGCTGAATTGCCGGAGATAATCAAGAAATATCAAGGTGACATAACCTATGACGCCGGAGCTATAGAGGAATTTAAAGCCAATAAGGAAGTAGTGGTAACGGTTATGGTGGCTATGAAAGAGAAATTAGAAGGGGTAAAGACCCTTGATGCTCAGATCTACAAGGATTTATTGAAGGAAATCCAGAATGAAACCGGTATAAAGGGCCGGGATCTTTATCATTCCTTGCGTTTAGCGAAAACCGGAGAGGAGCAGGGTCCCGATTTAGATAAACTGGCGGTTATTATGGGCCGTGATCTTATGCTCAAGCGTACTAATGACTTTTTAGAATTCGCGGAAACCCTTTAAAAACAGATGGCAAAAAAATAAAGCGGCGGATAAAAAATCCGCCGCTTTTTTTGTTTTTTAGCTTTCGGTTTCAGAATCTGTTATTTCCAATTCGATATTATATTTTTCACATAATGTTTCTAATTCGCTGTAGTATTGGTTTATTTTATTTTGTGAGGAGGTCACAGCAGTATTGCCTTCTTCTACCTTGTCTAAATCATTATCCTGCAAAGCCTGGGTCATAACCTCGACGCCATTGGTCAGTTCCTGCCAGCCGTCGGTAAGGTATTTATGGACAGCGGCCAATTCTTCGTTGGGAGTTTCAATGGCGGCAAGGGCAGAGTTTATACTTTCCAGAGCCGGCAGAGTACTGTCTGTCAGGAGGGAGAGGATTTCCTCTTCGTCGTCACTGTTTTCTATAACCATGATATCGTTGATTATATTCACCTGGTCATCCTGGAGGGCGTTGATCTCATCAAGATAAGACATTATCTGATTTTGGGCTTCCTTTTCTTCTGGGCTCATACAGCCGCCGATACCAAGGAGTAGTAGACATAGGGATAAAACGATTAGTACTTTTTTCATGAAGTACCTCCTTATTTCTTTGTTTTTCCTGTATTCAAATATTATACGCTAAGTTAAGGTCGCCGTCAAATAGATAGAAAAGATAATTTTTATAAATAATCGGGTATTTAATTGTAAAATTTTGTTTTTTTCCGTAAATAGCAGGTAATTCTTAGGTTAGTAGGGAATTTATAAAATTAGAAAATTAATTTTCACGATAGGAGGTTGAGCAGGAATGGATATCTACGATAAAACGGAAGATCTCGCCCTGTCTATCAAGGAAAGTTTTGAATATGAGGATTTTCTGCGCCGTAAAGAGGCTGTAGCCAAGGATCCCCGCTGTTTAGATTTGTTGAAGGAGTATCGACAGTACCAAATAGCCTTAGAATTCGCTAAAATTTCCGGTGAGGGTGTAGACGAAGTGAACCAGGCCTTAGAGGCTATTTCTTTAGAGATGGGTACAAATGAGGATATCAGCGCTTATCTTACGGCGGAATATAATTTGACTCGTCTTATGCAAAAAATTCAAGCGATTCTTACTGACGGCTTGGATTTAGTAATAGAAGCTGATTATGAGGAGAATACTTATTTAAATTAAGGAGAGAGCATGAAACTAACAGTAGATATTTTAAAAAACAAAATGGCTGAAGTAAACTATATAGCCGATGAATCCATAGTAATACCTGTATATTTAAGTTTGCAGTTAAAGAAACCTTTACTGATTACCGGTGCCGCCGGGGTAGGGAAAACAGAGATCGCCAAGGTTTTGGCCTCAATTTTCGATATGGATTTGGTGCGTCTCCAATGTTATGAGGGACTTGATGAAAATAAGGCACTTTACGAATGGAACTATCAAAAGCAGCTCCTTCATATCCAGGGCTCGGAACAAAGTGCTGCTGACATTTTTTCCGAGGATTATCTGTTAAGCCGTCCTATTTTAAAAGCGCTGCGCAGTGATAAACAGTGTGTTTTGCTTATAGATGAAATAGATAAAACAGACGCTGAATTCGAGGCTTTTTTGTTTGAGGTTCTTTCGGATTTTCAAGTATCAGTACCAGAGATGGGAACAGTGAAGGCTAAACACATTCCCATAGTTGTTTTGACCAGCAATGGCGAGCGGGAATTATCTGATGGCTTAAAACGACGCTGTGTTTATCTTAATATTGATTATCCCACCATTGAAAAGGAAGTTGCCATTGTTAAGTCTAAGGTGCCTCAGTTAGGCAGTGAATTAACTATGCAGCTGGCTAAGGGTGTATCTTATTTACGGGAAAAGCTGTCTTTGCGCAAGAATCCGTCTATTGCTGAAACTTTAGATTGGGCTCAGTGTCTTTTAGAGTTTAACGCTGATCGCTTTACGGAAAAGCTGATCGAGGATACAATGAATGTTTTATTAAAGGATGAGGACGATTTTGAGGAATTCCACGCTAACGGCGGCGCCAGGGAAATGCTCAGAGCCATCATGGCGGTAGACGATGAGGATTTGCCTTCTACCTGTGGTTGCGGTCATCACCATCACCATCATCATCATTAAGGTAGTCTTATGGAAAATTATCTGGAAAATAGCATAATTACATTTATACATATATTACGGGGCGCTGGTATGACTATCGGCACTTCCGAGGTTTTAGACGCCTTGGCGGCGGTAAAAGAAGTGGATATTACTGACAGAGATCAGGTGTACTTGGCTTTATCTGCTGTATTAGTAAAAAATAATATCGATTTACCTACCTTCAGCGCGGCTTTTGAGTCCTATTTTGTGGTTTTAGATGAACAGACAGAAAAGATGGATGATTATCTGGAGCGTAAAGAAGAGGTAAATAAATTAAAAGAGGACCTGGTTTTTAAAGATAGTCCTATTGAGCTTTCCCAGGAGGATTTAGATACTTATGCGGCTATGCCGGAAGCTGGCAGGGAAAGAATAAAAAGATTTACTCAAATGACCAATGAGGGTTATAATGTATCTGAGCGTCATCGTCAGTGGCTGGAGCGTTCTATTCGCGGCGCTTTAGATTTTCAGCGCAGTCAAATGAAGGAGCAGGAGATCATTCCCTTGGAGACAACGGGACGGGATGATTGGGACGCAATCCTTTATGATATGGCCAAGAACAAGGAAACCCAGGAGCTGATCTTTAAGGATATGATGGAGATCGGTGATGATGAAATAAAAGACGCTGTGGTGCTTATCCGCCGTTTAGCCAGACTTATGGCTACCCGTATCGGGCGCCGCTATAAGCGCAGTTCTCATCGGGAAGCAGTGGATGTGCGGCGTTCTATCCGCAGCAGCCTACGTTACGGCGGTGTTATGATGGATCTAAAATACCGGCGCCGCAGATTGCAGAAGCCTTCAATTATTCTGATTACCGATGTTTCCGGTTCCATGTTAAAGTATAGTCGTTTTGTGATCCAACTGATGCTGGGACTGTCAGAGGTATTGCCTAATATGCGGGGTTTTGCCTTTGCCGAGCATTTGGCGAAAATAGATTTACGCAAATTTAAGGCTGAGGATTTTGGTAAAATCGAGGGCATAGGTGACGGAACGAATTTAAATACTTCTCTCTTGGAGTTTTTGACAGAATATGATAAAATATTAAACAAACGAGTTGTTTTGGTCATTCTCAGTGATACAAAAACTATAGAATATCAGGAGACGGCGGAAAAGCTAAAGTATATTTCCAGAAAGGTAAAGGAGATTATCTGGCTTAATCCCATGGCTCAGAGAGAGTGGAAACGCTATGTGATGGTAGACGCTTTTAGGCCCTATGTTACCATGCATGAAGCCTCATCTTTTGAGAAACTGACCACAGCTTTACAGCATATTTAAATAATGGGAAAGAAGGAGTATGATATGCCTAAATACAGTTTTATCTGCCAGGATTGTAAAGAAGAATTTACCGTTACCTGCAAGTATGAGGAAAAGTGGGATTCTGTGTGTCCTAAATGCGGCAGCAAGGAAAAGAAGGCTCTTTACAAGCCCATGGGTTACGGTGCGGCTCAAAGTGTTACTGAACGTATGGGAATTCAAATCCCGCCGCCGGGTCACTATATGAAATAAAAAGAAAAGCGTTACGTTATTTTTTACGTAATTAATCCTTTTTTATTGACAGAAAAGATGCTTTAATATATTATTGTAGTATTGTTATGTTTTAATTAGGGGGCAACTTAATGTTTATTGAAAACTTGCGCAATGTCAAGAAGAAATGGAAAGTACCGGCTCTTATTCTTATTGTACTGTTGGTATTAGGTCTTTTAAGTTCCTTTGCTTATTTGGGCACCTCTTTTGGTGGCGGCAGTATTGGCAGTAACGCTGAAGGTATTGATTATTATGCTACTGCGGCGGAAAACGCGGAAAAAGCCGCGGAAAAGAATGGTGATGATGTCGATACTCTGCTCCAGGCTGTAACCGCCTTTGATAATTACGCTACCTATCAAGTTCTTTATTTTGATAACGGTTCAGCTGAAAGCTATGGTAAGATGCGTGATTATGCTAATAAGCTTTTAGCTCTTTATGGCGGCCAGGAAACAGATGATTCCGCCTGGGCTGATGCTTATATGTATGTTATAAGGGCAGATTTGGCCTTAGATGATGTTGACGGAGCGAGAGAGGCTTTTAATAAAAGCCTGAGTACCATAACCTTGACCAGTGATTATTTGAATAATTACTCAACAGCTTTAATGACTAAAGAGTTATATGATGAGTTAGTAGAGGATATGAATGCCGCTATAGCTGTGTTAGAACCCTTAGCCGGTGACGTTGAGGAAGACAGCGAAGCTGAGGAGGATGAGACTGAAACAGATACTGCTGACAGCGGTGAGGAAACCATGGCGGATGTTTTGTCCACAGCTCAATCCAACTTGGAATACGCGAAAATGATGATCTCCGCAAACACTGCTACAACAGAGTCTACTGACAGTGATACTACAGATGAAGCTGCTGAGGATACAGCTGAATAAGATTTTGTTGCGCTGAATTAGAAAAAAACTCCGGTGTAAAGGCTCGGTGGTCGTAAAACAGTAATATGCAAATTTCTTGGAACAGGCATGATTTCGGTCATGTCTGTTCCGCTTTTAGGTGTAACAACACTCTGCGATTTTCACTATAACAAGCAAATCCGGTGTGACCCCACACCGGAACTTTCATACTTGGCAAGCAGGGCACGGCGCTACCCACTCGTACAAACTTGTTGGGGAACGCCCCAAACCCTTTAACGATTTTCAAAATTGTCTGCGCTCTTATGGAGCTGAACATCGCTCTATCTTGGAAAGTGCGGTAAGGATATTTCGGATTCCCTCGTAAATTTCTTCTTGCTTCTTTTTGATTTCTTCTTTGCGAAGACAGGCACTCATGTTCTCCGTTTCCATCCGCGCCATCTTCTTTTTCATCA
>CAWVFN010000065.1:0-54659 GCA_963928475.1 Bacillota bacterium | reverse complement strand
CGCTGCCTATTATTTCCCGGATCTTATCAGGATCAACCTGAGTGTTGATAATACGGGGAGCATATTTAGACAGTTCCGCACGAGGTTCACTGATGGCTTCCAGCATTTTGCCTAAAATATGCATACGGCCTTTTTTCGCCTGTTTTAAGGCTTCATCAAAAACTTCTCTGGTAATACCTGCGATTTTTATATCCATCTGGATAGCGGTGACGCCCTCTGAAGTACCTGTTACTTTAAAGTCCATATCACCTAAAGCGTCTTCCAAACCTTGAATATCAGTTAAAATTGTTATATCATCGCCATCTTTGATAAGCCCCATAGCTACGCCGGCTACAGGAGCCTTTATGGGCACACCAGCGTCCATCAAAGACAATGTGCTGGCACAGACACTCCCCATGGAAGTGGAACCATTAGACTCCAAAGCTTCCGAAACAAGACGCAGGGTATAGGGAAAAACATCTTCACTTGGCACCATTGGTTCTACTGCCTTCTCCGCCAAGGCACCATGACCAATTTCTCTGCGGCCAGGACCACGCATGGGACGGGCTTCACCTACACTAAAGGGAGGAAAATTATAATGATGCATATAGCGTTTGCTCTCATCTAAACCAAGACCATCAAGGGTTTGTTCATCTCTTATGGTACCTAACGTACAAACATTGAGGATCTGAGTCTCACCTCTGGTAAACAAGGCTGAGCCATGAGTGCGAGCCAAAACCCCAACTTCACAGGTAATAGGCCGTACTTCGTCAAGGTTACGGCCGTCTACCCTGATTTTATCGCCGGCAATAATACGGCGTACAGTCTCCTTCTGGTATTTGGCGATTATTTCCTTGATTTCTTCTATTTCCTCTGGATGTTCCTCCTCAAAAGCGGCTAAAATCTGATTCTCCGTATCCTCAAAATAGGCTTCCCGTTTCTTCTTTGGCATCTTGACATCAGCGCAATAACGAAAAGCTGCGTCAAATTTTTCTTTTGTCATGGCTCCCACAGCCGCTTCTAAATCAGCGTCAAAGGGCTCCTTCTCGAAAACAAGTTTTTCCGAAGCTACACCACGTGACAAGGCTTCGGCCCGGAAATCCTCAATAAAGGCTACTATACGCTTAATTTCCTCATGACCGTACATTAAGCCATCCAGAATAACTTCTTCCGGTACTACATTGGCTTTGCACTCGACCATATTGATTGCATCCTTAGTGCCGCACATGGCGATAAACATATCGCTGGCTTCCATCTGCTCTACCGTAGGATTAATAACAAACTCTCCATCTACCCGGCCAACACTGACAGCACCTATAGGTCCGAGAAATGGAATAAAAGAAATATGCAAAGCAGCAGAAACACCGTTGATTGCCAGAATGTCAGGAGCATTGTCCTGTTCCACTGACATAACTGTAACTACTACCTGCACGTCATTTTTATAACCTTTAGGGAATAAAGGACGTACCGGACGGTCAATTATACGGTCTGATAATATCGCCTTTTCCGTAGGACGACCTTCCCTCTTGATAAAACCACCGGGAATTTTGCCGACAGCGTACATTTTTTCTTCATAGTCCACTGTAAGCGGGAAAAAGTCTATTCCCTCTCTTGGTTCCATGGTGCCTGTAGCTGTGGCCAAAAGCTGAGTATCGCCATAACTGGCAAATATAGCGCCGCTGGCCTGACGAGCCATTCTGCCCGTTTCCAGAGTAAGAGTGCGTCCCCCTACTTCTATGCTTTTCTTTAATGCGTTCTCAAACATATCTTTATTTCTTCCCTCTCTTTTTAAATATCCAGTATTATTTCTACATCAGATACTTTTTTCCTGCTTATTATTAATGATATATACAAAGTATTAACTCTTTTTTAAAAATAATACTATATTGTTACTATAAAAAAGCAGGGTGTATAAACACCCTGCTTTTACTATTTATCTTCTTAAGCCTAATTCGTTAATAATATTTCTATAGCGGTCAATATCCTTTTTACGCAGATAATTAAGAAGACTTCTTCTGTGACCAACCATCTTCAAAAGACCACGACGGCTATGATGATCCTTTTTGTGTTCTTTCAAATGCTCAGTAAGATACTGAATTTTCGCTGTTAAAATAGCGATCTGTACTTCAGGAGAACCAGTGTCTCCATCATGGGTTTTGTACTTTTCGATAATAGCGGATTTCGCTTCCTTATCCAACATGATTATTTCCTCCTAAATTTCTATTCGCCATAAACAATGTAAGGGGTCGAGGAGCCGCCAAACAGTGTAAAGGGCACTAAAATATAATAACATATTGATAACTAATTGGCAAGAGTCAAAAGGAAAAAATTTACCTGCCCTTCCTGGCGGCAAAAAATCTCCGTGCTGTCTCAGCATCTTCATTTATCTTAATTTTTAACTGTTCTAAACTGGGAAACTTAATTTCTCCCCTTAATTTGCGCAAAAATACTACTTCCAAATCCTCCCCATATATATCAGGTTCATCGTCTAAAATATGGACTTCAACCGTTAAAGCTAAGTTATCCCCTACCGTAGGACAATTGCCTATATTCGTTACCGAAGGATGACCTTGTCCCCTGTATTTTGCCCAAGTAATGTATATACCAGGCTCCGGTAAAAGTACTGAGGATGAATAATCCAGATTGGCAGTGGGAAAACCGATAGTACGACCTAACTGACGTCCCGTCACAACTGTACCGCCAAGAGAAAAGTTATAACCTAAAAGCTCGTTAACCCTTTTCATATCTCCAGCACATAAAAAATCTTTAATATTACTGCTGCTCACGGCAATACCAGTATAAGTGATCTTTTCCAGTACTCTTACATCAATTCCCCTGGCGGCACAGTATTTTCTGAGCCATTCAGCATTATTTTCAGCACCACGTCCAAACTTGAAATTATAACCAACATAAAGTATTTTAGCCCGTAATTTCTTTATGATAATATTATCCACAAATTCCTGAGCAGACATAGAGGCTAAACTTGCATCAAAATTCATAAACCAGAGAGCGTCAACACCAGCAGCACCTATATGGCGGGCTTTAGCTTCCTTTGTCTGCAAATATTTATGAGCGCCGCCTGTTAGAAAATCCCTGGGATGAGGACTAAAGGTTAAAGCCAAAGAAGTAAGATTGCGATTCTCAGCCTCTAAAGCCATATGTTCCAGTAAATATCTATGCCCTAAATGCACACCATCAAAATTACCTAAAGCTACAGCCGTATCATGAGAAAAAGGGTATTCTCTAAATTCACCATCTATAATCTGTAACGGCTTTTTTCTTTGTCTAACTGTATATAATACTTTCCGTGGCTGTACCTTTTGCTCAGCCGTAACTTCACCTAAGGCTAAAAGATTATCGGCAAAATCCAGCAGCCTCACTTCTGAGCCTGCTGGGATATTAGCGGTAATATCTGTGGCGGCACCACGTAAAACCTGGGTGACAGCGGCAATGTCTTCACATTTTACAGCAGGTATGTTTTTGAGACAATAGTCTAAAGGCAAAATAAAGGAATAGTCTCCTTTTGCCGCTAAATCACCTATTTCCGCCAAAGTATAAGCTTCATCAAGAGAGAAATCGCCAGCAGTCACCCTCTCTAAAGACGCCACTATGGCTTTGGTGCCTAAAGACTTCCCTAAATCACGTGCCAGGGAACGGATATAAGTGCCTTTGGAACAATTTATCTTTAGTTTTACCAGAGGCAAGTCATCTCTTTTGCCAAAAGCCAAAACTTCTATACCGTAAATCGTGACGGTTCGAGGCGCCAATTCTACAGACTCTCCTTTACGCGCCAACTTATACAAGGGCACACCTTTGCGTTTTATAGCCGATACCATAGGCGGCACCTGCTCTATTTCACCAGTAAATTCAGGCAAAATAGATAACAAAGCTCCCTCTTCTAAACTAAATCCCCTATCACAGATTTCATAATCGCCATCCATATCCAGGGTAGGACTATAACAGCCAAAGGCTATCTCGGCTATATAAGTTTTTTTGCCACCCATAATATGATCCTGAAGCTTAGTTCCTTTGCCTAAACAAACAGGCAGGACACCGGTGGCCCCTGGATCCAGAGTGCCGCCGTGTCCTATCTTTGTACCCCTAAAATTCCGTTTTATTACGTTTAAAACGTCCTGGGACGTAAAATCCTTGGGCTTATTTACGTTGATAAAGCCGTCCATTACTCAAAATTCTCCATGTATTCTATTGCTGCCGCTACTATAGCCTTAACTTTATCCTCTAAAGTACCACATAAGGAACAACCAGCAGCGGCTTTATGACCACCGCCGCCAAAGGCACCGGCTACAACCGTGACATCAACACCAAAACGACCTCTGAAACCAACTTTTACTACATCCGGCTCTATTTCCCGAAAGAAAATCGCCATCTTAACGTCGCTTATTCCAATCAAATGATCTATTATTCCTTCAAAATCCTGGCCTTCAGCAGCTAAGGAACGGCACTCCGCTAAGGTTAAAACTGAATAAACAAGGGAAGCTTCAGGTATGGCTACGGCATTAAGTAAAACCTGACCAAGAATTTTTTTGCGCTTAAAACTGATATTTTCAAAAACATTTACTCGTATCTCTTCTAAATCAGGCTCATACTCTAACAACTCACCAGCTAAACGAAGAGTGTCAGCGGTGGTATTTGTGTAGGTAAAATTACCAGAATCCGTTAAGATACCTGTATAAAAAGACGCGGCTATCTCCCTGTTTAAAGGATAATTTGCTTTGAGCAAAAAATCCGTTAAAATCTGAGCGGTAGCCGCCGCTTTGGGCTCTACATAATTATAGTCGCCGAAATAATCGTTGCTTATATGATGGTCAATGTTGACAACAGGACAATTGTCGGCAAAGGCAAAAGCCAAAGCATCGCCACCTCGGGCTTTATCAGACATATCTAAGGCCAAGACAAGATCATATTGTCCCACCGCCTCAGAAGGTGGTTTTAACAGCTGACTTTGAGGCAGAAACTTATAATATCCGGGTAAGTCTCCATTAACAACAGGTGTCACTTTTTTACCCAATAAACTTAGAGATATCGCCATACCCAACACTGAACCGATATTATCACCGTCTGGTAAAATGTGGCTTATTATTACAATGTCGCCGCTGCGGTCAATGATATCTTTTATTTCCGAAAAAGTATTATTCTTCTTCATGACTTTTACCATGCTTAGCGTTTTCTTCATTAATTATTTGAGCTATTTTAATACCATGCTCTATAGAATCATCATAGATAAATACCAGTTCAGGAGTGTGCCGCAGGGATAAACGCCGAGATACCTCACGGCGAATAAAACCAGTACCTCTTTTGATTGCCTCTTTGCTGCTCTCTACCGCCGCCTCATTGCCCAAAACACTGTAATATACTTTGGCGACACTCAAATCTCTGCTTACATCGCACAATACAATGGATACCATTCCCAGTCCGGGGTCTTTTATCTCATTTTGTAAAATATCCGAGATCTCCCTTTTCAATTCCTCATTAATTCTGTTGCCTCGAAATTTTGCCATACTTTACCCCTCCTTTCTCAGTATCCGTCATAGTTATTATTCCAACTCGCGCTTGGTTTCTTCCATGATATATATTTCCATTTGGTCATCAACTTTAATGTCGTTAAAATTATCTATACAAATACCGCACTCATAACCGGTCTGCACTTCTTTTACATCATCTTTAAACCGGCGCAAGGACGCTATATCGCCCTCATGCACCACAATACCATTGCGTAAAAGACGTACCTTGCCATTACGCACCACTTTACCGTCTAAAACGTAACTGCCGGCAATAAGCCCTACTTTAGGTACTTTAATGACGTCACGAACCTCAACGTGACCAACAATAACCTCTTTGAACTCAGGATCTAAAAGACCGGTCATAGCCGCCTTAATATCATCTAAGGCTTCATAAATTACTCTATACATCCTAATATCCACGCCGGCCTTTTCCGCGGCTTTTTTAGTATTGACATCAGGGCGCACATTAAAACCAATAATAATAGCGCCAGAGGCTTCCGCTAACATGACATCGGTTTCCACAATAGCGCCAACGCCACTGTGAATGATATTTACCCGCACCTCATCTGTGGAAAGATTCTTGATAGACTGGGACAGAGCCTCTACAGAACCGTGAACATCAGCTTTGAGAACAATATTAAGGTCTTTTACTTCGCCAGCGGAAATCTGTTTGAAGAAATCATCCAATGATACTTTGGCGCTCTTATTCATCTCATGTTCACGTTTAACTTGGGCGTTATGCTCCGCTATATGACGGGCGTCTTTTTCATCATTAACACAAACAAATATTTCACCAGCTAACGGCACATCAGAAAAACCCAGGATCTCAACGGGTGTAGAAGGTCCGGCAGCTTTAGTACGGCGTCTTTTATCATCTATCATAGCACGCACTTTAGCGAACTCAGTACCGGCTACCAAAATATCACCAACATGAAGAGTACCTTTCTGTACCAAAACTGTGGCCACAGCGCCACGTCCCTTATCCAGCTGGGATTCAATAACAGTACCACGGGCATTACGATTAGGATTGCTCTTTAATTCAGCCACTTCCGCTACTAACAAGATCATTTCCAACAGGTTTTCTATACCCTGCTCCTTTTTAGCGGAAACAGGTACCATAATTGTATTACCGCCCCACTCCTCGTCTACTAATTCGTATTCAGTAAGTTCCTGGCGAATCTTATCAATATTAGCACCAGGTTTATCTATTTTATTAATCGCTACGATAATAGGAACGTCAGCCGCTTTGGCGTGGTTAATAGCTTCCACCGTCTGAGGCATCACACCGTCATCGGCGGCGACTACCAAAACAGCGATATCAGTCACCTGAGCACCGCGCGCCCGCATTGAAGTGAAGGCTTCGTGACCAGGTGTATCAAGGAAAGTTATTTTTTTGCCGGATATCTCTACCTGATAAGCACCTATATGCTGAGTAATACCCCCAGCTTCCCTAGATATAACATTGGTATTACGGATAGCGTCTAAAAGGGAGGTTTTACCATGGTCAACATGACCCATTACCGTTACTACCGGCGGTCTCGGTACCAAGGTGCTTTCATCATCAGTGTCTTCTTCCATGATTTCCATGGTTTTATCCACTTTCACCTCAACGGTAATACCATATTCATCCCCTAAAATAATAGCGGTATCACTGTCTATTTCCTGATTAACAGTGGCCATCACGCCTAAATTAAATAAGGTCTTGATAAGCTCTGCCGCTGTTTTGCTCATAGACTTAGCTAATTCGGAAATTACTACGGTTTCACCGATAACTACTGTTTTTGGTACTACCGGTGGCATTTCTTCCTTTTTCTTTTGCTTTTTCTGTTTCTGATTTACATTGTGACGTTTATGCTCAAAATTATTGCGTTCTAAATCCTTTTTCCGGCTTTCGTATTGATTGTTTTTCTTTTTCTGCTCAAAACGGCGGGGATCACGTTTTTCCTGAGGACGCATTACCTCGCTGGCAGCAGTTTTATCTTTCTGATAACCGCTCTGACTGGCACGGTTATTTTGATAGGATTGTCTATCACCCTGATTTTGTCTAGGCTGGAAATTACGTTCATTCTGAGAATTTCTATTCTGATAACCACCCTGGGAAGAACGGTTTTGATTCTGATAATTTCTATCATTCTGGTGACCCTGATAACCGCCTCTTTCATTCTGGCTATGGCGATTCTGATAGCCACCCTGGCCCTGCCGATTTTGATAGTTTCTATCATTTTGATGGCCAGAGAATGATCCTCTTTCACCTTGACCCTGACGGTTTTGATGGTTATCTCTATTCTGACGATTATTTGGGCCGCGTCGATTATCTTTAGCAAAAACACCTTGCTGACGAGGCTGATTACTCTTGGCAAAGACCCCCTGCTGACGGGGCTGGTTTGTATCTTTTGCAAAAATGCCCTGCTGACGCGGGACTTCACGGGCTGGTTTAACTTCCTGTCGTTCCGCAGCAGGTTTATGCTTTTCCTCGCTAACTTTATTTTCATCAAGTTTGGGAGAAGTGGCTTTGGGAGCAGGGGCAGTTCCCGTCTCATCCCTTTTTATTTCGGTTTTATTTTCGCTGGTTACCGATTTAGGGGCTTTTTCGGCTTCTATTTTTTTATCTTCCTCTTTGGACTTAGGGACAGACTTATCCTTAATATCTTTTTGGGGTTCAGCTTTAACCTCTTGTTTACCTGCGGATTTTACAGGTTTCACCGGGGTTTCTTTTTTGCCGTCACTTTTATGGACAGGTGATGACGCTTTCGTCTCACTATGAGACTCCGCTCGTCCTTTTTCAGCAGCTCTCGCCTCCTCCAAGGCGATTTTAGGGCGCATGATATCCCGGAGCATATCCGCATACTTGTCATCTACGGCGCTCATATGATTTTTTACTTCCGCACCCATTTTTCCTAAACGGCGAATAACGTCTTTACTCTCCATTCCAAGCTCTTTCCCTAATTCATACACTCTTAATTTTGTCATAAACAAACCCCCAATTTCCACTTCCCAGCACGAAGTTTAATAAGTTATATTTTTTAATATGGCTGAGGCAAAGCCTTCATCCATAATTAAAACCACATTACGTCCTGATCTGCCAATAGCAATCCCCAGCTCGTTTTTACGACCTAAAACTATGTAAGGAATATCCTCCCCTAAAGCGGTTCTTTTCATCCTATCCGCTACATCTGCAGGAGCATCCTCAGCCAATATTAGCAGTGAGGCTTCTTTTTTCTTGCTTTTATTCAAAACGGTTTCAACACCGCTGCAAAGTTTCCCGGCTTTTTGGGCAAAGCCCAATAGGGTCATGATCTTTTCTTTATTATTCGGCATTTTCTAAAGCCTCAAATAATCCAGCGTATACTTCCTCGGATATCTTCACCTTTAAAGCACGCTCCAAACCTCTTGACTTTTTTGCCTTATCTAAACATTCCCGATTCTTACAAATATAAGCACCTCTACCAGGCTTTTTACCCGTTCCATCAAAGACAGCGCCATCCTCTACGCGTACTATGCGTATAAGATCCCTCTTATCCCGCATCTCACGGCAGCCAACACACATACGCTGCGGTATTTTCTTGGTTGTCATCTTATTCCTCCTCGGCATCTCCCAGAGAGAAATCTTCCTCAACCAGTTCCATATCGTCTAAGATCTCTGAATCTATATTATCTTCTTCCGGTGAGATGACATCCTCATCTTCCTGATAGTCCACTTCTGAAGCGGCTTTAATATCAATTTTCCAGCCTGTGAGTTTTACCGCCAAACGCGCGTTCTGCCCCTCTTTGCCAATGGCCAATGAAAGCTGATAATTCGGAACAATAACCCTGGCAAATTTTTCGGTTTCGAGAATATCTACCGCCTCGACTTTGGCGGGACTCAAAGCGTTGCTTATAAAGACATCCGGCTCGGGACTCCATTTGACTATATCAATCTTCTCTCCCCGCAGCTCATCAACGATAGCCTGAACACGCATACCTTTAGCCCCAACACAGGCCCCTAAAGAATCAATGTTCTCATCCTTACTATATACGGCGATCTTAGAACGACTACCCGCTTCCCGGGCAATACTTTTTATTTCCACTATACCGTCATATATTTCCGGCACTTCCTGCTCGAAAAGACGCTTTAAAAGACCTGGATGAGTACGTGAAACCACTACCTGAGGACCCTTGGTGCTTTTCTTGATTTCTACCATATAAACCTTAAGGCGGTCACCATGCTGATAAGTCTCGCCAGGAATCTGTTCATTCGGTGTAAGAATAGCCTCTGTTTTACCAATATCAAGAAAAACATTTTTATTCTCTATTCGCTGAATAATGCCAGTAAGTATATCGCCTTCCATGTTCATGTATTCATCAAATATAACATTGCGCTCCGCTTCCCGCATACGCTGAACAACTACCTGTTTAGCAGTTTGAGCAGCTATACGCCCAAAATCCCTGGGAGTCACCTCTACTTCATAAATATCTCCCACCTCATAACCGGGATTAATTTTTTCCGCCGCTGCCAAGCTGATTTCCAAGCGGTCATCTTCCACTTCTTCCACTATATTTTTGCGGGAATATACGTGAAAATCACCTGTTTCCCTGTTGATCTCGGTTCTAACATTCTGGGATGAGCCAAAATTCTTCTTATAAGCGGAAACAAGAGCCGCGTCAATAGCGTCTAAAATAATATCCGCTGAAATATTCCTCTCTTTTTCCAAGTCCCTGAGTGCTTCCAAAAATTCAACGTTCATTGGTTGACCTCCTAAAATACGGAAAGATTAGCTTTCGCTATCTTGGCAAAGGGAAATATATATTCTTCTTTCCCCACTTCGACTACAGCTTCTTCATTTATAAATTCTTTTAATATGCCTGTTACTTCCTTTTTACCATTAACAGGAGAGTAACTTTTAATATATACTTTTTCACCTATCGCTTTTAAGAAATGTTCCGCTTTTTTGAGCTTCCGCTCTATACCAGGGGAAGATACCTCCAAATAATAACTCTCTGCGATAGGATCAGCATCATCCAAAGGAGCGTTAATCAAATCGGTAACGGCTTCACAATCATCTAAATCAACACCGCCTTCTTTATCAATGAAAATCCGCAAATAGTTTTCACCGGCTTCCCGCGCGAATTCTATATCATAAATTTCATAAGGCGTATCCTTAAAAATAGGACTGATACACTGTTCTACCCGATCTTCCGTACTTAATTTTTTATCCATAGACATTCTGCTCCATAAACATCTTTTTATCATATATAAAGAGTGGGCAAAGCCCACTCTTTAACATGCTACTATCTTAATGTAAGAATTATAACATATGAAACTATACTTGTCAACAGATATACGCAACAATAGATTTAAACTTAATTCGATAAGGAAAGCAAAAAGCTTCACTTCCCTGGCCAAGCTGCCGTATTCGACAATATACCAGGCTATTCGACTTATTATGTTCTTGTCATATCTATCCAAAATATATTATAATTTCACTAAGGACAACGTTTAACTCCACGTGGTCCCGGTCGGGTTTTTAAGTCCCGGTAAATCATATCTCTGCTAAGCGGGTCAAAATGTTCACCAGAAACTACCCGCATCCTAAGGGGTTCTTCCCCAAAACCATACTTAACGGTATGGTTTTTCTTTTTAATAGCTTAGCAGCTCAGATAAGGGTACTATCTCATAACCCATATCCCGTATAGCCTGTATTATTGTAGGCAAAGCCTCCAGGGTATTGCTCTTACCCTCGTGCATAAGGATAATGGCACCATCAGACATCTCACTCTTTATAGTCTCTACCATGGTTTCCGTAGAATATTTACGCCAATCGTTAGTATCTATACTCCAATATATCGGTATTTGACCATATTCTCTGGCAGTAGCCAAGACCTCATCATTATAACTGCCATAAGGAGGACGCATAAATTTAGGAGTTTTGCCTAAAACCTCTTTGAATATCTTGTTGGATTCCGCAAAATCATTCTTTAAGGAATCTCCAGATAAACCCGACAATTGAGCGTGATTAAGAGAATGATTAGCAATATCGTGACCAGCCTCCTGCAGCATTCTGGCCTCATCAGGGAAAGCCTGTACATTTTTGGCTAATAAAAAGAAAGTCGCTTTTACATTATTATCAGCCAATACCTGAATATAATCATCTGTCATCTCCTTTGAAGGACCATCGTCAAAAGTTAAGGCTACTCTCTTACCCGCGGCAGGATAACTGTAAACTATGGGATCATACTCCTTGGGTTTAAGGGGTATTTTATACTCACTATTCTGGGCTATGGCAGATTGATCCTCTAAGCCCATTGTAATAAGACCATCATTATAGGTATAGGTTTGAGTTGGAAAAATATCCTGAGGCGATACATTTGGTTCCGAGGCTTTACCACCTATACCAGGTATCACTGCCAGGAGAATACCAGCAAAAATAAAAACAACAGCTACACCAGCGATAGCCGCTGGTATTTTTTTATCAATACCATTTTTCAATTTGCCAGCGCCCTTTTTTAAATCAGCACCCTTTTTAGCTAAATCAGCACCTTTTTTTAAGCCGGCACCAGCCTTCCTTTTCACTGAGCTTAAATAATCATCAGGGGATTTCACCCTTCTCCTGTCCTGTGAATTATATTCATTGCGGGGACGCCGCGGCTCCCTGTGCTCATACCTTTTTTCCCTCTGCTCTTTAGCTGGTCTACTGCTTTTTACCGCAGCTCTCTTATCATATTTTTCTGAATCACCGTCACTATGGGAAACAGGACCGCCAAAATACTCATTCTCGTCAAAATCAAAGGAGTCACTCATATTAGGCGCCTTTACCTTATATGAAAAGAGCTTTTCCTTAAGAATTTTAATGATATCTATAGCACCGTTATTCTGGGATTTATTAGCCGACTCCCTATGACGTTCCTCCCTGTGACGTTCCCCTTTTCTTGCCTGCTCTTGGCTATTATCTCTCTTTCTTCTATGTTCATATCTATCCCGATTACCGGACATTTTTTCCTCCATCACAATCCATAATTATTTTCACACAATCCAGCTATAAAACTATCGCTAATTTAATTCATCAAGGGTTAAAGCGAAACTCTCGGCAAAATTAGCCATAAAATATTTAACATCATCTCTGTCCATTTTTTCTATATCGTTTTTTATGGTCTTTTCCGCCTTGGTGAATTCCCTATTGCCGCATTTCAACTCCTCTACACACTTAAGGTAAGCACAGATCTTATCCGCCGCTTTAACTATCCGATACTCCTCTGATGACTCATCAGGAAAAATCAGCGGTCTGTAACCTGGCTGCAGCTCCCGGGGCAGCATGGAAAAAATCTTTTCTTTCGCCACATGCTCCAAATCCCCGATAGCTTTTTTCACTTCTGGATTATAATATTTAACTGGGGTGGCAAAATCACCAGTTATGACCTCACCTGTTTCATGATAAAGAGCTAACATGGCAATATGCTCACTGTCTACCTGCTTACCTAAAATATCATTATTTATCTGAGCCAGGCCATGAGCTATAACCGCTACCTGCCAGCTATGCTCCATTATATTTTCTTCAGCAGTGTTTTTCATCAAACCCCAGCGCTTTATCCACTTCATTTTGCTGATATAAGCAAAAAAGTGACTCATTTCTCAGCCTCCTTTAATAATATGGCTGTAAGGGAATTGGCCACCTCATTAAGGCCATCAGTATCCATATGAAACTGACTGCGCTTGTCAAACAAAAAAGCGCTCTGAGCCGGAAACTCTTCATCAGCCTCCCAGATTATGACCCTTAAACTAATTTTGGGGAAATAAGAAATTGTATAAGCCATATCCCCGCCAGGTGATTGAACACCACCAAGAGCCTGGGCAGCACGGGAAAATTTTCTCAGATCAGACCCGAAACAACGGCTCAGCGCGTCAATGACTTCCACTTTAAAGGCGGATTGATGATGAGAACCACAGGGCAACTGACGAAAAGCTATGTACTCATCATCTATTGAGGATGCCTCTAACCCCTGAGCCTCAAGAAGATATTTCAAGATCAGAATATGCTCCAAAATGCTAGGCGGCGCCGGCACCACATCGCCGGTATCAGCGTTAATGGCAACCTCACGGTTGATAAATTTTAGGTATATATTCGGCTTTTCCCAGCGCCCGCCAGCCAATTCCGCCATCTTAGCAGGATCAGCCTCAAGAAAATCACCGCGGTATTTATTTAAAGCATGTATCAGTTTACTGCCGCCTTCCATAATTCTACACCATTCCTTTTTTTCTTACATTCTACCCTCTTTTTATTACGGAAACAAGGCATTTTTTTAGCTTTTTAAGGAAAATTTTAATCTACCTTACCAATAGTCAAAATCTGGAAAAAATAAAAAAATCTATATTTTATAAAGATACCAGCGGTTTTCCCGTCTATCCCAGCGAATCACAGAAGAATAAAGACGCTCACCCTGACGCCAATCACATAAATAATCAATAGCAAAATTACCAGCTATCCTTACTTCTTTTCGTTCTTTTACCACCAAAGAGGCCTTTATCGTAAAATCATCACCCTCCCAACGAAAAGCTAAGGGATCAACACGGCCTGATTCATCATAAACGCAATACATCTCTATAGGCTGCATCAAGATTTTCATATTTCACCATCTCCCAGTTCTAAAAAAAACGCGGCAAATCGCCATCTTCCTCCCGGTCAGAACCCATGTCCCGAAAATAACTCTTGACCTTGCTGTTTAACAGCCTGCCTGAATATATGGCATCATCACCATAACGTTTCTTTATACTATATAAAGCCGCGTCAAGCCTCTCCTCCTTTTGCAGATCATTGCCGAATAAATCAGCCTCCACCACTCTGTCACAGCGCAGATCACCTAAGGATAAACCAACATAGCGAACACCATCAGCCGGCCAAAGCTCACCTAATAAAGCTAAGGCCTCCGCCAAAATTATACGCCGGTGTGACAAGGGGTACTGAGAGCGTCGCTGTTTGCCAAAATACAACCGTTCTCTATTCTTTACACCTACATGAACAACACCTGCTGTCATATTCTTCTGCCGCAATTTAGCGCAAAGATTTTCCGTAATATATACAAATATGGTTTCCGCCTCAGCTATATCAGTTAAAATTAACGGTAAAGTTATAGATTGACTGACGCTTTTCGGCGGCGGCAATTCGCCGGGAAGTACCGGCTCATTATCTATGCCATTAGCGTAACGATACAGCATATCACCTTGCTTACCCATATATTGATTGATAAAATCACGGTCTATATTAGCCAGCTTCCCTATGGTATCTATGCCAATCTTCCTCAGCTTCACTACGGATTTTTTCCCTGCCATAAACAGAAAATCAATAGGTCTGGGCCAAAGTTTCTCTTTAATATCATCAAGCCACAATGTATGAACTAAATCAGGTTTTTTAAATTCTGAAGCCATCTTCGCCAAAGGCTTATTATCACCAATTCCCACATTAACTGTGAAGCCAAGCTCTTTTTTGATGCGCTCCTTCATGTTGTGAGCCGCTGTTTCCGCCTCACCAAAAAACTTCTCTTGGCCTGTCATATCCAAAAAACACTCATCAATGGAAAAAGGCTCCACTAATGGAGTATAATCAAAAAACAAGCCGCGCATAGCGTCGCTAGCACGCAAATAAAGACTGTAATCCGGCTCTATTACCGTAAGATCAGGGCACTTCTCCTGAGCCTGCCATATAGGTTCACCGGTTTTTACACCTAACTTTTTAGCACTCTCACTTTTAGCCAAAACAATACTTTTGCCCATCCCTTCCTTGGCTACCACTGCGTTTAAACCGCGGTAATCAGTTGTACCTCCTCGAAAAAGATGATCCGCTGCCGACCACGACAAAAAAGCGCTGTTGACATCAATATGGAAAATCACTCTATCTTTCATAACTATCACCATTATAGAACATTTGTTCTATAGTAACATAATCTCTCCAAAATGTAAAGCCTTACACCTTTCTTTCCTAAAAATAACAAAAAATACTTACCCTGCTGTCAGAAAACTATCGTATAAAAAATTATTGCAAAATAACCTAATCTAAGATATAATAGAGCCAGCTCTATTTCTTAGTCCGGAAAGTTTACTCCTAAATGGATCAGACCCAAAGGACAAAGCAATAGGAAAATTTAGGAGGTAAACTCAATATGTATTCCGACAAGACACTTGTATGCAAAGAATGTGGCGCTGAATTTTTGTTTTCCGCTTCGGAACAGGAATTCTACGCTGAAAAAGGTTTCCAGAATGAGCCCGCCCGCTGCCCCGAATGCCGTCAAAAAAGACGCCGTCAAAGAAACGGGGAAAGGGAAATGTTTAACGTTATCTGCGATCAATGCGGTGTAGAAACACAGGTTCCCTTCCGTCCCACTAACGGACGTCCTGTTTATTGCAGAGAATGCCTGCAAACAATGAGAGACTCTGAATAAGTCTATATAAATAATAGAATACTGTTAAAGAAGTCCTATGCGTTATATAGGACTTCTTTTTTTGGCCAAAATTAATATAATATAAAAATCAACTTGTCATCGGCAAAAAGCTATGGTACAATTTACATATCCCCCCTGGGGGGATATGTAAATTGTAAAGGATCTGATTTAATGGCTAATAAAAAGGCAATTTTCTGGGGCTTAACAGCTGCTACACTTTATGCTCTCAATATCCCCTTCTCTAAAATCATACTTAATAACGCTTCCCCTATTATGCTGGCTGCCTTCCTATATCTGGGAGCGGGTATGGGTATGTTGTGTATGGAAACTATAAAAAAACAACGAAATAAAAAATTAAAGGAATACCCCTTAACTAAAGAAGATATCCCCTATACTATAGCCATGGTAATACTCGATATATTGGCTCCTATTTTTCTTCTCCTGGGACTGTCTTTTACCTCGGCTCCGAACGCCTCCCTCCTTAATAATTTTGAGATAGTAACTACTTCCTTAATCGCATTTATCTTTTTCAAAGAAAAAATTAATCCCAGACTTTGGCTGGGTATCACCTTAGTAACGATAGCCGGTATAATCCTTACTTTAAAAGATCATCAAAGCCTATCTTTTTCCATAGGCTCATTATTTATAATTACGGCAACTTTCTGCTGGGGATTGGAAAACAATTGTACCAGGTGCATAGCTCATAAAAGCCCTGGTGAAATAGTTACTATCAAGGGTTTTGGCTCCGGTTTAGGATCTTTATTTATCGCCATTTTAATAGGAAATCAAGCTCCTCCTATCACTACTATCCTGTCTGCTTTAATTTTAGGTTTCATTTCCTATGGCTTAAGTATTTATTTTTATGTATACGCCCAAAGATATTTAGGCGCCGCTAAAACCGCAGCCTACTACAGTGTCGCACCGTTTATCGGCGTATTTATTTCGCTTTTAATATTCCGTGAGATACCTCAGCCATACTTTTTCGCGGCTCTTATCATTATGGCCGCAGGCACCTATTACACTTCCACAGATTACAAATATCAGATTAAAGAATACGTCACTGCTAACAATGAAGAAAAATAGCAGCATACAGCTAAAATATAATAATATTAACAGCCAGCTAAGATACTAACGGTTACCATATAGCCTACTACAAAATAGACAAAAAAACGGCATAGCCAAAGCTATACCGTTTGTCAAAACAATTCCATATTGTTTTGCAGAACCAGACCAAATAGATTGTTATTTTAACCAAAAAGTCACTCAGTAATATAAACCCTCTTCATAACCTGAGGTACCATAGGTCTGTCATTAAAATTCACATCTACACCGGCGATTTCATCTACTGCCTCCATACCTTCAACAACTCTGCCAAACGCGGCATAGGAACCGTCAAGATGAGGAGCGTCAGCATGCATAATAAAAAACTGAGAACCAGCAGAATTGGGATCTTGGGCACGAGCCATGGAAATAACACCACGCTCATGTTTTAAATCATTATTAAAGCCGTTAAGCTTAAACTCACCATAAATATTATGTCCAGGACCGCCCATACCAGTACCTTCAGGGCAACCACCCTGTATCATAAAACCACTGATCACTCTATGAAATATCAAACCGTCATAGAAACCATCCTTAACAAGGTTTAAAAAGTTTTCTACGGTTTTAGGCGCTTTTTCCGGATATAATTCCAATACTATCTTCTTGCCATTTTCCATTTCAATAGTTACCATAGTACACCTCTACTTATAATCCTAATTTATTAACTATATTACCTAAAGCTTCACGTACCGGTGAATCTTTGGGCAAATTTATGATGGGTTCACCGTCACAATCATATTGGTAAATAGTGTCGTCACTGGGAATAACACCTAAAAGTGTTAGTCCCTGATTAGCTATTTCTTCTTTGGTACCGTCATTAAGTTCGCCATTGGGAGCCCTGTTTACTATTAAACCCACCGTCTTAGGCTGAATATCAATTTCCTCCATGAGCTTGGCAATACGACCAGCAGCCTGAATGCCACGGCGGGAGCAATCACTTACTAAAATGGCTGTATCTATCTGAGGCAGAATGCCACGGCTGATATGTTCCATGCCAGCCTCATTATCAACAACAATATAAGGATAGTTGTCCTTCAAAGACAATATCTCTCTCTGTAAAAGTCCGTTGACAAAACAATAACAACCCTGCCCTTGACTGCGTCCCATTACCAACAGATCAAAATCATCTTCTTCTGTGAGAGCATCATGCAATTCCTGCTCTACATACACGTCTTTAGTCATATTTTGAGGAAAATCACTTTTCAGAGAAGATGCTGTCTTCATGCTTTCTCGAATCTCTCCTAAGGTTTGTCCAGCCTCAACACCGAGAACCTCATTTAAATTGGAGTTAGCGTCAGCGTCAACAGCAAGTACCGGCTTTCTCCCTGTTTCACAAAGGTATTGGATCAGCAATCCGCAAATGGTGGTCTTACCTACGCCGCCTTTACCAGCTACAGCTATAACATGAGTCATATATATACACCTCCAATTGAGTTAATTTAATAATCTCCCTTATGCTAACCGAGACTATAAAAATTAATAACAACTTTTTATTTTTTTCAGTATATACAACAGGGATTTCAGTGTCAAGGAGGTTACCTAACTAAGGCTAAATTATCCATAAATTGAATAAATTTCTTTAATAGATCAACCTCTGTTATTATTTCATCAAGTCACCGTAACTTAAAATAAATTTATCACAATATTTATCAGTAAAACCCGGAGGATAATTCTGACAGGGATCAAATACACCATAACAGAGAAAACCGTTATTATGGGCTGTCTCTATAGCGTAGGGAGCGTCCTCAAAAACTACACAGCGGGACTTGGCTATACCTAACCTGCGGGCTGATTCCTCATATATAAGAGGATCATCTTTTCCCTTGCCCACCTCGCCTACTGTGAGAATAAACTCAAAGAGATCATAGACTCCTAAACGACGTGTCACCCTTTCAGCCATATATTTATCAGTAAGAGTGGCAATACAAGCTGGAATATGATGTTCCTTGAGATATTCGAGATATTCCTTGACTAGAGGTTTTAACTCAATATTATGATCATATTCATAAACGATATTATCCTGGACCTCATTGTAAATCTCATCGGCGCTTTTCCCCAGATTCAGTTGGCGGGAAAGATAAGATGCCGCCTCGGTAAAGGACATATGCTCCACAAGATTATTGATGCCGGGAAATTCCATGTTTAATGTTTTTAAATAATTCGGCAGTACATTACGCCACATACCCATGGAGTCCAACAATGTACCGTCCATATCAAAGATAGCAGCTTTCATCATATTAAAATACCCTTATATACTGGCAATAAGGCGGCGCTGAACGCCGCCTTATCAATATAAAACATATATATTCTTTAACTTACATCATGCCAGGCATGCCGCCGGGAGCTGCGGGAGCGGCAGGTGCCGGTTCTTTGCTGGGAATATCAGCAACCAGGGTTTCAGTGGTCAAAATCAGAGCTGCTACAGAAGCGGCATGCTGCAAAGCAGAACGAGTAACCTTCGTGGGGTCAACGATACCAGCGTCAAACATATTCTGATATTCGCCTACAGCAGCGTTATAGCCAACATTCTTTTCAGCTTCTTTTACTTTTTCTACAACAATAGCACCTTCCTGACCAGAATTATAAGCAATCTGTTTGACAGGAGCTTCCAAAGCTTTAGCTATGATATCCACACCAGTTTTAACATCGCCTTCAGCCTGCAAATCTTCAACAGCGGGAATAATATCGATAACAGCGGTACCACCACCAGCTACGATACCTTCTTCCACAGCAGCTTTGGTGGCTGCTAAAGCATCCTCAATCCGGAGTTTCTTTTCCTTCAATTCTGTTTCAGTAGAAGCACCAACTTTGATAACGGCTACACCGCCAGCTAATTTAGCAAGACGTTCCTGGAGTTTTTCACGGTCAAACTCGGACTTGGTTTCTTCATATTGATGTTTCAGCATAACTACACGTTCATCAATAGAAGCAGCATCACCGCCGCCATCTACGATAGTGGTATTTTCCTTGTTAACTTTAACTTGACGAGCAGTACCAAGCATAGCCATGGTAGCGTTTTCTAATTTAATGCCAACTTCTTCAGATATAACGGTGCCGCCAGTAAGAATAGCAATATCTTCCAGCATAGCTTTTCTTCTGTCACCAAAGCCGGGAGCTTTAACAGCAACACAGGTGAAGATGCCACGCAGTTTGTTTAATACTAAAGTAGTGAGGGCTTCACCTTCAATATCTTCACAAACAATAAGGAGCTGTTTGCCGCTTTGGGCAACCTGTTCCAATATAGGCATAAGTTCCTGTACGTTAGAGAGTTTCTTGTCGGTAATAAGTACATAAGGATCGCTGAGAACAGCTTCCATTTTTTCAGTATCAGTTACCATGTAAGCGGAAATATAACCACGGTCAAACTGCATACCTTCAACTACTTCATAAGTGGTTTCACGGCCTTGACCTTCTTCTACGGTGATAACACCATCATTACCTACTCTGTCCATAGCGTCGGCGATAAGATTGCCGATTTCAGGATCATTAGCGGATACAGAAGCAACCTGAGCTATGGATTCTTTGCTGTCAACTACCTTAGAATTGGCCTTGATTCCTTCAACAGCAGCGTCTACCGCCATTTCTATACCCTTTTTCAATCCCATGGGATTAGCACCGGCGGCTACATTCTTCATACCTTCACGAATAATAGCCTGGGCTAAAATACATGCAGTGGTAGTGCCGTCACCAGCGATATCATTAGTTTTGGTAGCTACTTCCTTAACTAACTGAGCACCCATATTTTCCAAGGGATCTTCCAATTCAATTTCCTTAGCGATGGTAACACCGTCGTTTGTGATCAAGGGAGAACCATATTTTCTTTCTAAAACTACATTACGGCCTTTAGGACCAAGGGTTACTTTAACGGCGTTAGCCAAAGCGTTTACGCCTCTTTCCATAGCGTATCTAGCTTCTTCTTTAAAAACTATTTGTTTTGCCATTTTTTAATATTCCTCCTATATAAAACCAAAGATTATTCTACGACAGCCAAGATGTCACGGGCTTCGAGCAAGAGATAAGCTTCATCGCCATCTTTTACTTCAGTACCGGCATATTTAGCGAAAATAACTGTTTGACCTTCCGCTACTTCGGCAGGAGCATAAGTACCATTATCTAAAAGTCTGCCTTTACCTACGGCAATAACTGTTGCTTGCTGGGGCTTTTCTTTAGCGGTATCGGCAATAATAAGACCGCCTTGGGTTCTTTCTTCAGCTTCTGCTACTTTTACTAATACACGGTCGCCTAAGGGTTTGAATTTCATCTTTATTCCTCCTTCAAAACTTATGAAATATTAAATTAATAACCAATCTGTTTATTAGCACTCACCATTGTTGAGTGCTAATAGTTATTATACACAGTTTTTTCCTATTGTCAAGGGATAATGAGAAAATTTGCTAAAAATAAAAAATTTAACCAAGCATAGCTTGACAAGTATACCCCTATCGCAGCAAAAAAATCCCGGGCTCATTTTTTTAAAAATTTCTCATAAGAGAATAAACAGTAGGGGAAAAATCTTCTTAGGCAATTTCCTTCCTCCTTTTCATACATCAGAAGGAAGAGCCTGTATTAAGCCCTTCCTTCTTTTTTTATACGCTGTTTACTGTCTTCTATACTTATGACAATATCATAGGCTAATAAATTCTCCTGAGTGTAGCTGAGGCTTAGCGGTGGTGGGTAAAAAGGAGCTTATCACTTACGCCCCGACGCCGAGGCTCTCTACAAGTGAATTAAGGATGGATATCACATTTTAGCAGGTTAAACATAATGACAAATTTCAATCAATACACCATTTCCACGTTGTATTTGGCCATTAGTTCATGGCCTAAAGCCGAAGCTATAGCCCTGTAGGTAGCAATGGGAAGACCGTCTTCATTCTTGGGCAATTCGGGTATATCGTATTTATCCACTAACTCGGTGAAAATTATTTCATCATAATGCTCAGCGCCATGGTCTATGTAGGCAAACTTTTGAATATACGGATCCAAATCATCAAGATACTCTTCCATTTATAGTTTTATTGTGAAAAGATTACAGTTGATATATAGTTTTATTCGTTCACACACTTTTTATCTTTGCTTATTTCCACTCTCTATAATAATCTTTTTTCATTACTTTTTTCTCTTTTTTTTGCCCTCTATCTCATACAACGCTCTTTTGTTATAAACGTTACAGGTTTTCCCGAATTTTTTAAAAATAAAGACGTAAACTTGGTACTTAAAAAATGAGTACAGCTAAGCTTACGTCAAAAATACTTAACAATATTATTATGAGCCATATTTTAGCCAAAAGTCAAAATAAGAATTATTTCTTTATGTGATAGAGACTGCTTTCAGTAATGATCATATCGACAGGGTAATCCCAGGGTTCAGGCTCCAGTTCTGGCAGAATTTGCAAATCATAGCAAACAGCTACCTTTAAAGCATCCTGCCGCAGTTTAGGCATAAAGCGGTCATAATAGCCGCCGCCAAAACCTAATCTATTACCCTTTTTATCAAAACCAACACCAGGCACTATAACAGCGTCTATTTCAGAGAGAGGCACAGGACGCTCTTCCCTAGGCGCCAAAATACCAAAATAGCCAGGAACCAAATCCTTTTCCAGATCCTCTATCATGGAGGGAATCATTATGCCAGGACCTGTACAGATAGGCGCCACTATTCTTTTCCCAGCGGCTAAAAGCTGACGCACTACTGGCAGAACATCGGTTTCATTACCGCTGGGAATATAAGTCATGACCGTTTGAATATTATTACCACTTAAAACTTTAGCTAACTTTTCACATACAGCGTTACTCTTAACAGACACTTCCTCTTTGCTTAGGGAATCACGTTCCTTTAAAAGATTTTTTCGTGTTTCTTTTTTCATAAAAAGACACCTCCTTTATCATTCTTTATAGGCAGTATCCTTTGATACAAAGATCATCAATGGTTTCACCTCTTAAATCCTGACCCTGAAAATCCAGACATTCCTGAGGTAAAAAAGCGTAATCAAAGTTTTCACCTTTTAATACCCGGTTAAAATCATCAATAGTCAGCAGTCCCGCAGCACCTATATTGCCGCCAAAAAATCGGTTCTCCACCGTAACCAAGGACAAAGACCTAAGACTGGGGAAAAGAGATATATTGCCTTCTATATAGGGACGTCCAAGCTGGGAGCAACAAATTACACCTCTGCCTCTAATGCCCTCACAACATCGAGCCATAGCCTCAAGACGGCGGCAATCCAAATCATTGCTAAAAACCAAACCGCCGCAATCAGGAGAATCCTTCGGCAGCACCAGAGACAGGATTTCACCGTCTCGTCGCAAAACTATCTCTGGATTTTCGTCCCTCGATATCATTTCCCAGGCGGCAAAACGATTAATAGGTACTTTACCCTGGACTTTCAGAATCTCATCTCCCTGGCTAAAACCAGCCTCAGCTCCGGGAGAACCAGCTATTACTCCATAGATAATTGGTCTATTGTCTCTGTAAACAGGCGGTTCCAATAGATTTATGCCCGGCATATCCTTTAACAGCGATAAAGCAAGGTCTCGGCGCTGATCCCAGTTGTAACGCCGTTCAGGTGAGGCTAAATCGCTATAACCCGGCAAAAGCAGACGTAATATGCCGCAGCCATGGTTTTGCAGCAGCAGTATGGTGGCAGCTATATCATCCCAACCAGTAATTTCCGGCAAAGCAACAATACTGCCGTTGTAGGCTATTCCATACTCTGCCAGCAAAGCCGGGGCATTTTTAGCCTTATTCTTTCTGTCTCCCATGACCTCATATCGAAAATTTAAAGTATTTAGTGAAAGATTCAGTTTTAAGGGCTTAAACTGTGCCAGTCTCTTTACGGTCTCACCTGTGAGCATAGTGCCATTAGTTGTTATAGCAATCACTGTTTCTTCGTATTTCTGACGTATGGCCTCTAAAACGGGCCAAAAGTCAGGATAAATGAAAGGTTCACCTTCAGTTATAGGAGACGCGCTTTCGCCAATTACAATATCACGGCGGCTATCTAAAAAATCAATAGCAGTGAGGACCTGTGCCAAATCACGATGGCCACAGTAACGAACCAGGGCTCCTGGGGGATTATTACCGTGACTACAAAATAAACAACGGCAATTACAATGTGACGTAAGAGCTAAAATATTATGTTCCGACGCTTCCTTTAGCAAATAAAAATCATCTGGAGTCTTCAAAACAGCCACCATTTTTTCATTTTTATAAAATGTATATAAATACAGAATAAACAATTGCCTTAACTGGCGTTATTAAAAGGCCAGGAAAATCATGAATAAAACAGCTAAATCATATTTAACTGGTATTTTTAAAAAATGCTCCCAAAATTATCCACAAAACATCTCTTTTTTCTTTTGGGGATAACCAGTAAAACCATTAGTTATCCAAAATTTTATCCACTTTTTCCACAAAACCAAGAAATGTTTATGCATGAATAATATACGTTTTTTTTATGATTTTAGATAATTTATGCATGTCTTTACAAAGCCAAATTAGCGGCAGCATTTAATTCCAGTGAGCTAAAATCACCTTTTAAATATTTATGATACGCCGCGGCACCAATCATGGCACCGTTATCTGTGCATAAAATCTTAGGCGGATGATAAAAATTTAATCCCTGCGCTTCTGACAGAGAAGACATGATCTGACACAGCCTGCCATTTGCCGCTACACCGCCGGAGAGAACAAGGGATTTAGCTCCCTCTCTTCTACAGGCATCTACGGCCTTAACAGCTAAAACCTCAAAAAGAGCCTCCTGGAAGGAAGCGGCTAAATCAGGATAGGAAACATCCTCTCCCTTCATTTCAGCTCTATTTAAATAATTTAAAACACTGGATTTTAAACCGCTAAAGCTAAAATCAAGACTGTTTTCCTCTAACCAGGCTCTGGGAAATTCAATAGCCTCCTTATTTCCAGCGGCAGCCAACTGCTCCAATGCAGCGCCGCCAGGATAAGAAAGTCCAATGGAACGAGCTACTTTATCCAAAACCTCACCAGGAGCGTCATCTCTGGTTTCCCCTAACACCTTAAATTCCATATGAGACGGCATTGATACCAAGGTACTGTGTCCCCCTGAGGCTATCATTCCTACCAAAGGCGGCTCCAATTCTGGATAAGACATTATACCTCCGTATAAGTGACCAGCTATATGGTGTACCCCTATTAAGGGAATAGCTAAAGCCCCAGACATGGCTTTAGCATAGGAGAGACCCACTAAAAGCGAACCAATAAGACCAGGTCCCTCAGTAACGGCAATAGCGCTCAGATCATTTTTAGCAAGACCGCTTTCCTCGATGGCGGTGGCGACAACTTCACTAATTTTGCGCAAATGCTCGCGAGATGCGATCTCAGGCACTACACCACCGTAAGCTTTGTGAGTGGCTATCTGGGTATAAATTATATTGGATTTTATGGTACGTCCATCGGAAACAACAGCCGCTGATGTCTCATCACAGCTTGTTTCTATGGCTAAAATATTAACGCTCATTTTTTACTCCAAGGCTTTTCCTGTTTATCATCATCGGCAAAATATAGCCACATGATTATAGCATCCTCGCCATTATCCTCATAGTAATGAGAACGCCTGCCCATTTCTTTAAAGCCGGCTTTTTCATACAGTTTTATAGCTTTAATATTAGAGGGGCGCACTTCTAAGGTTATTCCCTTTACACCCAGTCCCCTGCCGCGCTGAATAAGATGCTTCACCATTAGGGTACCAAGGCCTAAGTGATGATAATCAGCATCAACAGCTATATTAGTTATATGACACTCATCAGCGACAAGCCAGAACCCGCCATAAGCAGCTAATCTGCCATCTACCCTTATTATCCAATACTCCGAAAAGGAGTTGGCCAGCTCATCCAGAAACATCTGCCGCGTCCAGGGACTGGCAAAAGCTGATTCCTCCACCCGCATAAGCTCTTCTATATCATTTTTAGTTAACAGGGAAAAATCACAACGCAAAAATTTGGCTTTAGCGTCCACCCCTCTAAGATAAAACGGCAAAACGTCCCTGGTTAAGTCCCAATTTTTTGCGGCAGCCGCTATCTTTATCAGACTCTCCCCTTTTATACCCTGGACATCATCATCGGCAAAACAACACCTTTCACCATAGGCTGCCAGCAACTCTGCACGCCAAGGCGCGACACCGTCGCCAACAAAAAGTATCTTCTTAAATTTGCTTAAAAAGGGCAGCAGTTCATCTACTGGTGAAAGAGGCGTTTCTTCCATTATCTTTTCCATCTTTCCTGCGGTATTGTCATATACAGCTGCGTAAACCTGTTTTTTGCGTGCGTCGGAAATCGTAGCTATTATATTCCTATGGCCGGCAAAGCCCAAGGCTAAAGCATCCATACTTAAAATCGGAATCAGAGGAATACCGAGTGTATCACTTAAGCCCTTTGCCGTGGCTATACCTATACGTAGACCAGTAAAGGAGCCTGGACCAACAGTTACACCAATGGCTTCTAAATCACTGTAAGAAAATGACGCTAAAGATAATACCTTATCAATCATAGGTAAAAGATGGGGAGCATGATTCCTGTTTTCATCAGAATATTCAGCCGCCAGAACTTCCGAACCCTGGGCCACTGCCGCAGCCATGGTCTTGCCGCTGCAGTCAAAGGCTAATATCTTCATTATTCTGCCACTCCTTCAATATATTTTCCATCTCCTCACCCTTCGCTGTAAAAATAAGAGTGCGGTCATTATCGCCATTCTCTTTCTTTATGGCGATATGGATATAATCATCAGGGAAATCCCCAGCCAACACTGAGGCCCACTCAATTAATACCACACCGTCCTTACTAAGAAATTCATCAAAACCCAAATCATAAAAATCGTCAATACCCTTGAGATTATAGGCGTCAAAATGAAAAAAGGGCATACTATCCCCTTCATAACTGCACATTAGGGTATATGTGGGACTCTTTATATTTCCCCGCACTCCCAAACCAGACCCCAAACCCTTGGCAAAAACAGTTTTACCTGCCGCCAAATCGCCGTCTAATAAAATATTGGTATTAGGCCGGCAATGGGAGGCTAAGGAAGCGGCTAAAGAAAAGGTAGCTTCAGGATTACAAGATTTTTTTTCTATAATCAATCCACCTCCCCCTTCCTGTATTCATCATAAACTCGTTTTATTTCCTGAAAATCAGCCCAAACAGCTGCTTTCTTTTTGGGATCACGCAATAAGGCCGCAGGATGAAATGTTGGCATCATTAAAAATCCTTTTCGCTCCACCCACTGACCCCTGACTTTGGTGATGGCCAAATTAGGATCTATTACCGCTTTGGCGGCGGAAGCACCTAACAGTACTATTATCCTGGGGCGAATCAAGCCTACCTGCTGACGCAGGAAATCCTTGCACTGCTCTACCTCTGCAGGGAGAGGCGCCCTGTTATGGGGAGGACGACACTTCACTACATTACAAATATAGTAATCCTCCTCTGTTAAACCAGCGGCATTCAAAATCTTATCCAAAAGCTGACCAGCCCGTCCCACAAAGGGTACGCCGCTTAAATCCTCCTGTTCTCCCGGGCCTTCGCCAATCAATACTATTGGCGCCGACTCACTGCCGCGGCCGAAGACCAAATTTGTCCTCCCGGCGCCTAAAGCGCAACGCTGACAGGAAGTAAGTGCCTTATTAAGTTTTTCTAAATTAGGATTTCTGTGAATTATCATTATACTCTCGGCAAAGTCCTACAAAAGCGGCAAACAGTTTTTTTTCTCCCTCACGCTGTATTAACCACTCGGGATGCCACTGTACTCCCCAAATATTATTGCCCTCCAGAGCCTCAATAACACCGTCAGGACTATAGGCCGCTAAACGCAGCAAGGGAGCAATAACCTTAACACTTTGATGATGGAAACTGTTTACCATTATATTATCAGTCTCAAAATATTCCCGCAAAAAACTGGAACCAACAATTGTAATCTGATGTGTCGTCCGCAAAGGATTTTCCCTTTGACAGTGCTTTAAACCTATATCCTGAAAAATACTGCCGCCTAAAGCCACGTTAATAATTTGCATACCGCGACAAATACCCAACATAGGTATTTGCTGTTTTTCACCTTCCCTGGCTAAAGCAAGTTCAAAACAGTCCCTGGCCATATCAGGAGCTTTAGACCCAACGGTAAACGCCTCGCCGAAAAATTTCGGCCATATATCACCGCCGCCGCTGAAAATTATACCGGAAACAGATCTTAAAACTTCCTCCACCGGCGCCCCGGGTCCTAAATATAAAGGAACTCCACCGCTTTCCGTCACTGCCCAGCCATATGTGTCCTTTATTTTACCATGAAAAGTTATACCGATTATAGGCTTTTTCATTCACATCTCTCCCTCTGGCTAATATATGCCAAAGGGAAAAAATGAGTATATTTTATTTAATCATCATCCTCAAAATAATAATACTTTGGGATGCGTTTCATAGATGTCAAAAGCTCATAGGTGATAGTACCGGCCTTCTCCGCCACCTCAGAAAGGGATATAAACTCATCACCCTGCTTGCCCCAGAGCACCACTTCATCACCGACACGAACTTGAGGCAGATCAGTCACATCAAACATCATCTGATCCATACAGATATTACCCACCTGCCTTACACGGTGACCACAAATTAAAGCCTCAGCTTTATTGGAAAGACAGCGAAAATAACCGTCAGCATAACCAATCGGTACTGTAGCTATACGACGAGAATCAGGAGCCACAAAAGTACCGCCATAACTTATTTCCGCTCCCTTATCAACTCTATGAATCCGTACTATACTGCTCTTTAAAGTCAACACTTCCTGCAAAAACTGGGAATTAACAGAACCGGTACCAAAACCATGCAATAAAATACCTGGACGCACCATATCCCAGTAAGCGTCCGGATAATCTAAAATCGCGGCAGAATTAGCTAAATGCTTCAAGGGAATATCTACTCCAGCGGCAGAGAGCCTTTCCACAGCTTCTTTAAAAACAGAAATTTGCGCTCTGGTAAAGGCCTCATCACAATCAGCCTGGGCAAGATGAGAAAATATCCCTTCTACCTCTAAATTAGGCATTTCACAAATAACCTTGATCATACCGAGACTTTCCTCTGTAGGCAAAAAACCAAGACGGTGCATACCACTATCCAATTTAATATGAACCTTTACTTTCTTACCCATTTGGCCGCCTAAAAAATCAGCCATCATAGCGCAGTCAAAACTAAAAATTGTAATGGTTATATCATTATATACAGCTTTAGCTAAATCCTGGGGAGGAATAGCTCCTAAAACAAGAATGGGAAGGTCAACTTCTTTGGCTCTTAGGGCTAAAGCTTCATCTATGACGGCTACAGCCAGATAATCCACGCCCTCTTCCCGCAAAATATTAACTAAAGGCATTACTCCCATGCCATAGCCGTTGGCCTTAACGGCGGCCATTATCTTACGGGAACCAACTAATTCGCGCACTAAACGAAAATTATGACGCAGAGCCTCCGTATCGTACTCCGCCCTATTATAAGACATTATGGCCAGCCTCCTTCATATCTTTTTCATACTGCCACAATACACAGGGAAGATACTCTATTACATCTCCGGCGGTAAGCCCCATTTCACCTTTTACCTCCTTAGCTTTATCACCTGCTAAGCCGTGTAAATACACTCCCAAAGACGCCGCCGTTAAAGGTTCCAAACCCTGACCAAGAAGAGCACCGATCACACCGGCTAAAACATCTCCCATGCCACCGGTGGCCATACCAGGATTGCCAGTAGTATTGACCAATAATTTACCCTGGGGAGAAGCTATCAAGGTCTTACTGCCTTTCAAAACAGTAACAGCGTCATATTTCTTAGCCGCCGTCAATACAGCCTCGACTCTTCTGCTTTGCACTTCTTTAATGGACCAATTTAATAATTTGGCCATCTCACCAGGATGAGGCGTAATAATCAGAGGATTTTTATTTTCTCTCTCACCGCCTATTTCGGCTAATGCCACTAAAGCATCGGCGTCTAATACCAAAGGACAATTATAACCCTTTAGTATGCGGCGGGTAAATTCCGTAATTTCACTGCCTCTGGTCAGACCCATACCCATAACCAAGACCTTCTGACCCGTCTGTTTTAAAACTTCAGCAGCAGCATCCTTAGATAAAACACCAGAGACAGTATCCGCCAGAGGACAAGTCATGGCCTCAACATTCTGGCTGGTAACCGTAGCATGAATACATTGGGGAATCATATATGTTACCAAGCCACAACCGGCTTTTAATGCTCCCTTACCAGCTAAAATTACAGAGCCGGACATTCCCTTGGAACCACCCAATATCAAAATATGACCATACAGCCCTTTATGACCCTGAGCAGCACGGGGTGACATTTGACTAATAGCCCAAGTATTGTCAATTAATACCATATCATCATCTTTCTCGGCTGTAAGACCTGGAGGGAAGGAGATATCAACTACTTTAATCTCACCATTGCACTGACCGCCGGGATCTAAAATATTCCCCACCTTCGGCAAGGCAAAGGTAATGGTCCATGTAGCCTGGATAACGGGATCACTCACGGTACCATCATCGGCATTAACACCGGAAGGTATATCTAAAGCTAAAATAGGCCTGCTTGAAGTATTCATAGCCCTAACCACCTCTGCGGCAAAGCCTTCTATATTACCGCGGAAACCAGAACCAAAAATAGCATCAACCACTATAGATGAGGCTATCATAGCCACCCTGAATAATATCATGTCGCGTTCTTTAGATAAAACCTTGATCTCTATGCCCATAGCCTCCAAAGGCTTTAAGTTAGCTTTGGCAGACTCAGAATATTCAGCAGTTTCATAAACAGAGAATAATTGCACCTTATAACCGCTGTTAATTAAATGACGGGCTAAAACTAAACCATCTCCCGCGTTATTTCCCTTGCCAAGGACTACTGTCACCTTTACACCACCTTGGCTTAAAGGAAACAACTCCTTTATAAAATCAGCGCTCCGCAATCCGGCGTTTTCCATTAAAACCAAAGAAGAAAGACCATAAACCTCTAAGGCTTGTTTATCCATTTCCCGGGAATCGGCTCCGTTTATCAAACGCATATCTAAACCCTCCATTTTTCATCAAAGAAGTACCAGGTATCCGTGGTATAACCTGTCAGTCCTCACAAAGACGATGAGGACGCCAGCCTACTGTATATTGATGACAGGTGTTTTTTAGAGAGTCATCTAACTCTTTCTGCATAGCATGCTCATTATAACCTAACTCTATTGCCCGCATAGTAAATTTAGCCTGTACTAAACTACGGGCCGCATCCATAACCATTTCACCTAAATGCATACAGCCATGGGGACCCAAAACACCCTCTTTTAAAGCTTTGCTTATACCGTGACCTAAATGTTTGCCCACCAGATTCTGTAACATTCCAGCAGTTTGGGGACAGTCACCTCCAGGACAACGCAAAAACTTCGCTTCTATACTTTTAATTTCCGTATCCTCAATACTTACTTCCATCTTTAAGTAAATTTCCTGATGAGTATCTATACGCTGCACTCTGATCTCTACGGTATCTTCAGATATTTCATCCACAGAGACGCTGCTGCTATAGTTAAAAACAATCACTTTTTTTCTGCTCCTTTATTTTGGGATAAATATTACTTTAGTGTAAATACCTCTTTTTAATGTCATCTATTATACACCATTCTTTATTATAACTCATATTTTTATCACTTTCCACCCCAAAGAATGTGTAATTTTCTTTTAACTATTACGGTCCTCTAATTATAATATTGAAGATATAATGGTAATTTGTTATACTCTATATAAATTAAAAGTTTTGCTGAAAACAGAAGAAAAAACACATATTAAATCTATTAATTGCCACCTTTTGATGATATAATTTATCTTTAAAGATAAGATATGGAGACTGGGAAAATGAAAAAACTGGTTATACTGTTAATTATTTGCCTTATGTCATTAATATTGATCACTGGCTGTAGCGGTGATACGGAAGATTTGTCCGCTAAAATAAAAGTGGAAGTATCCCACGATATAACTACCGAAGGCAATAAAATGATGGATATTTGTTATCCTATAGTAGGCGGCTTAGACAGTACCAGAACAATTTCAACCATCAATAGCTCCATCACAAATTATATTGATATTCAGGTAAAGGAGTTCAATAACGCTTTAGGCGGCAGCAATACAACAACTCCCATCAACGACGACTTTGACGCTACCGTTACTAAACAAATCACCCCGGAAGAGGAGGAAGAAGAGGAAAGTGTTCTCAATGACGATGAAGACAGCGAAGATCAGGAAGATTACACTGAGGCTTACAGTTCAGAAGATGAGGGAAAAACCGATGACAATGATGACAGCGTCTCAGATACAAGTCAGGATGAGACAAGCACCGAAGGGGACGGATTACCTATTACCTTAACCATGGATTTTGAAATCACATATCATCACAATAATATTTTAAATATAGTAGAGACTTATGAAAAAGTCCTGGGAGATAATAAAGACTACAAAGGACAACAAAGCTTCGTCTTTGACCTGGAAAAGGGTACCTCTATCACTTTAGGTGATATCTATGACTTTGAAGGCGATTTCACCAGCTATATTGATGATAAAATAACTAAGGAAATAGAAAACAATAAAAGCTTAGTAACCTTTGACGATAAAGCTGGTTTTTCAGGAATACGAAAAGACACAAGTTTCTATATTAGCGAGGAAGAGGACACCCTTTATATTTTCTATAACGCCTTGGAAATAAGTCCAGAAAAAAATGTATTACCTACCTTTGAGTTTACACTAAAAGAACTCAGCCCCTATTTACAAGAAGACTACAAAGAAAAATTAAATTAAAAAACGCCTAAAAAGGCGTTTTTTTTATAAGGTTTTAATAAGTTTAGGAGTACAGTCCAAATAATCGGCACTGGTAAGATAAAAATTTATACCCCAGTGTTCTCCTTCTAAAGCAATACGATGACTTTTATCATGTAAATGTCCGTAAACTACTATCTCAGTGTTATATTGACGCAGCAAATCTATGATTTCATTACTTTCCCCGCGTTCGTTTACCGGCATATAATGAAACATATTGATTACAGGTCTGCCGCCGGCAGATTTAAGCGACATTTCTAACCTTATTAACTCACGGCGGTATATTTTATTATCATCCTCCGTAAATTCAGCAGTACCAGGAAGATTCCATAAGCGTGTACCAGTAATAGCCATATCGCCGACTATCACAGCTTCATTTTGAATGATTTCCATGGAAGGGGGCAAAACTTTTCTAATCTTAGAGGGGCTATGCCACCAGTAATCATGATTGCCTCTAATCATTATCTTCCTGCCCCGCAGCCTACCAATAAAACTTAGATCATAACAGGCTTTATTTAGATCCATAGCCCAGGAGATGTCGCCGGGAATAAGTACAATATCATCATCAGCCACTGTTGACTGCCAGTTTTCGTATATTCTTTTTATGTGATCACTCCAATTATCACCAAAAATATCCATTGGCTTAGTACCCCGGAGATTTGCCATATCATTAAAGTCAGCGGCAGCGTCAAGTGATAAATGCAAATCAGCTAAAGCGAAAACTTTCACTATTTTACTCCTTATAAAAATATGCCAATATTACCCAATCCTACAATCTTAAAAAAAATAAGACTGGACAAGAATATTTATAGATTATAACATGGCGTAAATAGCATTGTCAAAATCATATCCGCCTCTAAAAGGTAAAAAATCGAAATTACAACTATGTGAAAAAAACAGAGCAAGGGTACTATTATGGTAAATTTTTTATGACGTGTCTTATGACGAAATAAAACCATACTTAAATAAATATCAAAAGCGCCGCCCAATAAAGCTAAAAATAACAAAAAAGACTCTGATACACGCCATAAACCACGGCACGCCTTCAATTTATCTATGGTCATAATCAAGAACAACATGATATTTATAATCAGATAATACATTGTTACTATATACATGTATAATATCTCCCGTTTATTTACATAATAGAGCTAAAAGGAGGCGAAAAAATGAACATATTAAATAAAATCTTCCTCGCTATTCTCATTATAGGCGGCGTAAATTGGGGTCTTATTGGACTTTTTCAATTTGATTTAGTTGCGGCGATTTTTGGCGGTATGGCTTCTATAATAAGCAGAATAGTTTACACTTTAGTAGGCATCGCCGGACTCTACTGTATTTCTATGCTCTTTTATAATACTAATGACCACCAATTGGCCGAAGAGAACTAACTAGGAAAAAACTAAATTTACATCCTTAAAACAAGGGAAACTTATACGGTTCCCTTGTTTTATATTATCTGTCAAATATATGCCGCCGATACATAGAGAATCTCCTGATGACTTCAATAGAAAAGCTTAAAGCATTCATACTCATTTTTGTCAAGTAATACCTGGACAATACATACTGTTGATATAGTTTTCTGTATGTGATAAACTTATTTACATATACAAACAACCTACCAGGGAGGCAAAAATGACCGACAAAATAACCTTTCGGTACGCCGAAGAAAAAGATGCCCATTTAGTGCTGGAGTTTATTAAAGACCTGGCTGATTACGAAAATATGCTCAATGAAGTAGTAGCCGATGAGGAAATATTAACAGAATGGGCTTTTAAAAAGAAAAAGGCTGAGGTTATTTTTATTATTTGGCAGCAAAAAGAAATTGGTTTTGCTCTTTTCTTTCACAATTTCTCCACTTTCCTGGGTAAATCTGGTCTTTATATTGAAGATCTATTTATAAAACCAGAATACAGAAGAAAAGGCTTCGGCAAAGCCCTTATTAAAAAAATAGCAAGCATAGCTCTTGAACGTGGCTGCGGCCGGTTGGAATGGTGGTGTCTCGATTGGAATAAGCCAAGTATTGACTTTTATTTATCCTTAGGAGCGGAGCCCATGTCTGACTGGACAGTATACCGCGTTGCCGGAGAAGCCCTTAACAATCTGGCTAAATAATCCACATAATAAAACTTCCTGACCATCTCAGTTATGGTCAGGAAGTTTTGCAATTCATAAATACTTGCCTTCGGCAAAATGCCGCATTAGACTTGAAACTTTAGCCAAGAATATAGGCTTTCGCGTCTTTACCTAAAAGGGCGGCATTAGCTTCATCTGTATCCAGATGGAAGTCTAATTTCATCTTGTCACCAACACGAGCAATGACATCGCAGAAAATAACGGTTTTTTCACCTTTAACCAAAACGGTAAGGACTTGATGGTCTTTAATTCCCATTTCCGCAGCTTCGTCAGTATGGAAATGAATATGAAGATGAGCCACTATACAGCCCTTGTCTATTTCAACTTCACCAGCAGGACCCACCAATTTACAGCCATCAGTACCGTCCAACACACCGGATTCACGCAAAGCGGCTTTTACGCCTATTTTTCTGGCGTCAGTCTGTGCCAACTCAACTTGGGTTTCAGGACGAACAGGACCCAATACACGTACTCTGGAAATAGTTCCTTTAGGACCCACCACATCAAGAACCTCATCACAGGCAAACTGACCAGGCTGGCTCAAATCTTTAATGGGAGTAAGCTCATGACCAGCACCAAACAAAGCTTCCAAATCAGCTTGACTCAAATGAATGTGACGGTTAGAAATACCAATAGGCACTTCTTTGTCTTTATAGGCTGTCAAATCCAAGTTTCTCAAATCAGTAAAATTTCCTTGACACATAAATAAAGGTCTCCTTTCAATATGCTTATAACAAGCATACACATCTATTTCTTACTGTTCTATATTTTAACAAATGAATTAAGTAAATACAATATATTTTTTAATTAAAGAAAAAATCTTGCGTTACTCAACAAAACTTTTTAATTAACCCCCTGCTTTTTACTGGTTTTTAAAACATATACCGATACAGGAACCATATCCAACTTTTTGTTTGTCTTAACTTTATAATCAAACAGAACCATTGATTCACCTTTATAAACATCTATTAACTTTTGCCCATCCAGCTTAAAACTAAAGGGAAAGATACCAAGTCTAACCCTCTTATATATCTCACGCATAGGGAAACCGATATAATGAGGCAATAATTTGTCTACCATTTCCCTTCTGCTCAAAAAGTCTTTAAGTTCTTTTTCCTCCTCAGGCGTAACCCTGACCTTACGTCCCGCTAAAAAGCTGTCAAATCTGGCCAAACCACACCAAATATCTCTTTTCTCCGGCATGAGCTCAGAAAGAGCCAATGCCGGCTCCAAGGAACTGCCGCTAAGAGAATGAAACAAAGAAAATAAAGGCTTTTCCCAAGCGTCCATAGCAAAACGAAATAAGTTTTTTAACTGCCCTTTATTATAATATGAATCCAAAAATTTATCTATTTTCTTTAGCTCTCCCATTTCACCAGGGGAAATATAATTATTAGCCACTACTTCATAAGGAGGATATTCCTGCGCTATATAGCCATGTTTTTTCTTAGCTTCAGCCAAAGAAGTACCAGGCAAAAGCTTAAGAAAACCTAATTGCATATGGTTTGGCATAATGGTCATGGCCTCACTGAAACTGTATTGAAAAGATTTATAGTCCTCGTAAGGCAAGGCGGCTATTAAATCAAAATGAGTATGGACATTATCAGCTTTTCCCAACTTCTCATAAATAGCTTTAACCTCTTCCCAACGGTTACTGCGTCTGCTGGCTTTTAAAGCCTCCTCATTCAAAGTCTGAATACCTATTTCGACCTGAAACAGTCCGGGAGGAGCTGATAACAACATAGCTAAAGTCTCATCATCTATCAGTTCGCCTTTTAACTCCAAATGGAAAGTAGTATTGTGACTCTCTTTCCCTATTAGATAACCTAATATCTCTTTGGCTCTCTCCTTAGGATGATTAAATGTTCTGTCAACCAATTTAACAACAGGGATATCCGCCGCAATAAAAAAATCCAGCTCTCTCTTAACTCGCTCTAAAGGCAAAAAGGCTGTATTTTTTTCCGCTGAGGAAAGACAAAAACCACATTTATAGGGACAGCCACGAGATGTCTCATAGTAAACAAAACGATGCTTTAAAGCTGGAATATCCTCTTCCCGGTAGGGAAAAGGCCAATCAAAAGCAAATTGTATTTCACCCTTTAAGCCAGGAAGATCCGGCACCAATCCCTTATCTAAAGTCTCTAAAAGCCTGGGCCAGCTATCCTCCAAGGCTCCGTATACTATATAATCAGCCTGAGGGAAATCCTTAGGGGTATAGGTGGCTTCCGGACCGCCTAAAATAAATACCGTTTTCGCTAAAGTCTGACGCAGCAAAGGCAATAGCTTGAGTAAGGTTTCCTTATTCCATATATAGCAAGAAAATGCCAAGATATCCCAGTCTTCAGATGTTATATCATAAAATATATCAAGAATTGGCTCGTTTATATTATACTCCCTAATCGTACAATGACAAAAAGGAGGAGCCGTTTCCCGTAAATAATATAAGGCTAAAGCACTGTGTACAAACTGACTATTCAAACCAATTAAACCTATCTTCATCATCTACCTCCAGTTATCATTGTAGCAAAATATCCGCCATAAGTAAACTTGTAACCTAATATACCGCTTCCAATATCATGGTTCTTTAAGGCTCTTCTCAGTATAAAAACCATTATTTTTTAGATCTTTCCTAACTAAACTTTTTACAATATATAACCCAATCCCTTTCCGGGATTTGCCTGGGCTCTAACTTTTTCAAGTTCTCAGGCCAAAAAATTAGGGAATTACTTTTCTTACGTTACTTTTAAATAACTCTTAATTCCTCTGCGCGAAACCTACGTTCTTGCTATTTTCTCCGCTGCTATTTTCTCGTCTAAGGAGGTTACAGGGTCTTTCTCTAATTTCAGAATAATACACTATATATTTTTATCATACCTGTCTTTAACTTGCCAGCTTGGCTTTCGCATTGACATTACTTCTCAAATCTGGTATGATATCAGCAAAGGAAAGGCGAATTAATCAAGCCTATCTGTTTTTTTTGAATGACCGCTGTTGCTTCTCAGGCTTACAGTCATTTTCTTTTAACAGAAGTTTAGTTAGTATTATCATCAAAAATAATACAAGAGCCAATTCTCCCAGAGGATTTAGCTCTATTTTCCGCTTTTAATAAGGGAATACATTACAGTTACGGGTGATGCTTGACCGTTTCGCCTTTCCTCTTTACTTGGTTATATTACAATATAGGGTTTACCTGGTGTAAACCTTTTTTTTATTTTTCTGTCAAAATTTTTAATAACGCTGTACCCGCCCTTACCATTGCTGTACTTCTTTTTATAGTTATTTAGTTTTTCGCTAATAAGCTTTCAACTTGTGACAGCGGCAGCCCTTGGCTGTGCTCCCATTGTTAAAGGATTTTAATGGGCCTTTCAAAAGATTTTGCTGCCTGTGATTATCTTAATCCCCTTGCCTGTCTAACTTCTTTAATTGACATTGACACCTCATTTTCTATATGGCATATTGTATTTAAGAGAAGCGGCTAACCCGCTTGGGGCGGTCACTCTCGCAAATTTAATTGATTTTTTGAGGAGATGCCGCCGGCTATAGGCGGTTATTTCTTTTTAGAAAAGGTGACTGTTAAAATGGAAATCATTACAACAAATAAATAATAAGCTAATAATTCCCGTTGCATTTCCCCAGAATATATCAGCTTAATTTTAGTAAGAGGAAAGAAAAACAAACTTGCCTATTAAGAAGAAATAAGATAAAATAACTAAGAATATAGAAACTTAGGAGATATGTGTTATGATAAGCGATTACGCCCAGGAAGTTCGTTCCTTTATAGTTATGGATATTCAAGATAAAGCCAAAGAAATGGAAGCGGCGGGAGAAAATATTATACATTTAGAAATCGGCGAACCAGATTTTAACGCCCCCCAAAAAGTAAAGGAAGCAACCATAAAGGCTCTGAACCAGGATGACACTCACTATACCCACAGTCTGGGGAAAATTACCCTGCGTGAAGCCATCAGTCAATACTATTATAATAATTATGGCGTTACAATAGACAAGGATAGGATCGTAGTGACCTCCGGTACTTCACCGGCAATGGTTATGGCTTTGGCGGCGCTTTTAAATGACGGTGACGAAGTTATAATGCCTAATCCCCATTACGCCTGCTACCCTAATTTTGTCAAAATATTTAGAGGCGTTGTAAAGGATATTAACGTGGAAGAAGCAGACGGTTTTAAATATAATATGGAAACTCTGAAAAAAGCAATTACCCCTAAAACAAAGGCTATATTTGTCAATTCTTCGGCTAACCCCACAGGAGCTGTATACACTGGAGAAGAATTAGCGTCCATTGCCGCTTTAGGTAAAACCGTGATCTCCGACGAGATATATCATGGCCTGGTATATGAGGGGGAATGTCATAGTATGCTGGAATATACCGATAACACCATTGTTCTTAACGGTTTTTCCAAGCTTTTCGCCATGACAGGTTTTCGCTTAGGTTATGCTATCGTACCGCCTTCAATGGCGCGCACCTTTCAGCGTCTGCAGCAAAACTTCTATCTCTGTGCCGGCTCCTTTGCGCAGGAAGGAGCTATCGCCGCTCTAACTGAGGACTGTGAAGCGGAACTGGAATATATGAAAAAAACCTACAATGAACGTCGGCTATTTCTGGCACAGCGCTTAGAAGAAATGGGCATTGCTCCACTTTGTACGCCTCAGGGTGCTTTTTATATGTTGGCCAATGTGAAAAAATATACTAACGACTCCTACAATTTTGCTTTGGATGTTTTACGCCACGCTAAGGTGGCCCTAACGCCAGGAATAGATTTCGGTTCCAATGCCCAGGGGTATCTCCGTATTTCCTATGCTAATTCCCTGGCTAATATAAAGGAAGGTCTTAATAGATTGGAGCGATATTTAAAAACTTTAGAATAAAATAAGAAAAAGAGCCATAAGGTTTTTTACCTTATGGCTCTTTTTTCTTAACTTAACCACATTTAGAATAACCGCAGGTATGACAGAGAACACAGCCCCCTTCATGTTCCAAAGCACCGCCGCATTCGGGACATCTGGCCGGTTTCTCTTTAACGGCGCTCCTCATCTCTATTTCCTCAGCAATATTATCTAAATTTAAACCATGTTTATCATTGCCGTTTATAGGCGCTATATTCAAAACTCGTTCTAAGGTTTTAGCTATAGCATCGGGACAGGAAAGGGCTCTTACATCGGCACCTTTGGCCCGACGAGCTAAAGTAGAAGGACAACGTATGCCCTTTAACTGCTCTATGACAGCGGAAGGAGCAATACCGGAACGCATGGCCAAGGAAACAAGTCTGCTGGTTGCCTCTGTCTGAGAGGGACAGCCTCCGCCCTTACCTAAATTAGTAAATACCTCACAGATACCATGCTCATCATAGTTTACGGTAATATAAAGATTACCACAACCAGCAATTGCTTTTTCTGTCATACCCTGGGTAATTCCAGGTCTCTGGCGAGGAGCTATACCATCACTTTCCTCCTGGATCTCCTGTTTATCTCCAGAACCAACATTTAAAACCTGTTCATCCCTGGAACCATCACGGTACACGGTAATACCCTTACATCCTTCCTCATAAGCCATAAGATACGCTTTAGCAATATCATCCTTAGTAGCGTTAAAGGGGAAATTGATGGTTTTGCTTACAGCATTATCAGTATACTTTTGGAAAGCGCTTTGAATCTTTATATGCCACTCAGGCTCTATATCCCTGGTGGTGACAAATACACGCTTAATATCATCGGGGATATCTTCTATTGCAGCGATGCTTCCCAGATCTATAACTTTACGCATTACCTCGTCTTTATCAAAACCGCGCTCCTGGGCTAACTGTCTAAAATAGGGATGAACTTCCATAAGTTTGTCCCCGTCCATACAGAGTTTGTAATAAGCTATGCCAAAGAGCGGCTCTATACCAGAAGAACAACCAGCAATCATACTTATAGTACCGGTAGGGGCTATCGTAGTTGTAGTAGCGTTTCTTAAGGGCATATTTTTCTTTTCCCAGACACTGCCTTCATAAGCCGGGAAAGTTCCCTTTCTCTCCGCTAAAGACATACTCATCTTCTTGGAACGTTCATCAATAAAGGACATGATTTTTTCCGCTAAATCTACCGCCCCAGAAGAATTATAAGGAATCCCCATACGACAAAGAACATCCGCGAATCCCATGATTCCCAAACCAATTTTTCTGGTAGAACGTGTCATTTCCTCAATTTCCGGAATAGGATAAAGATTTTTATCTATTACATTATCTAAAAACTGAACACTTAAATCTACTATCTCACCTAAACGCTGAAAATTAAGACCCTTAAGTCCCTCCTCATAAAAATTTATAAGGTTTATTGAGCCTAAATTACAACTTTCATAGGGTAATAAAGGCTGTTCCCCGCAGGGATTGGTGCTCTCCACTGAGCCTATGTGAGGTACAGGATTCTTTTTATTGACCTGATCCATAAATATTACACCAGGCTCACCGTTAAGCCAAGCTTTTTCCACGATCAAATCAAATACTTTTCTGGCGTTTAAAGTATTTACTATCTTGCCGGTAGCTGGCTCTATCAAAGGATAATCACTATCACTTTCCAGAGCCAGCATGAAGGCGTCAGTAAGCCAAACGCTAAGATTAAAATTAGTAAGCTCGCTATTATCTTCCTTAGCTCTGATGAATCTTATGATATCTGGATGGTCGACCCGTAAAATACCCATATTGGCGCCACGGCGCTTACCGCCCTGCTTTACCGCTTCTGTAGCAGCATTAAATACCTTCATAAAGCTTATGGGTCCAGAAGCCACACCGCCTGTAGACTGAACTGTAGCTCCCCGGGAACGCAAACGGGAAAAACTAAAACCAGTACCGCCGCCGCTCTTGTGAATCAAGGCGGTATTTTTTACCGTTTCAAAGATTTTTTCCATGGAGTCTTCCACCGGCAAAACAAAACAAGCCGATAATTGGCCTAAAGGCAAACCAGCATTCATTAAAGTCGGTGAATTAGGCAAAAAATCTAAATCTGTCATTATCTTGAAAAATTTATCCTCCAAGACAGCGACTTCCTCATCACTCCAGCCGTAATCCTTTTCCGCGCTGGCAATAAAACCAGCTACGCGGTGAAATAACTCCTCTACAGTTTCATCTATCTCATTATTCTCATCACGATGTAAATAGCGCCGTTCCAGCACCGTGATGGCATTATCCGATATAGTATTCATCTCTCCTCCTCAAACTAAGACTTAACACCTTAAACCTTACTTAAAATAACTAATACCAGAAACAAATATTTTTTGATCATAATCACCAGGAACATTCTTATATAAGCCTTCTCTATAGCGTTCAGAATGTCCCATTTTACCAAAGACAAGACCGTCTTCGGAAGTAATGCCTTCAATGGCCATAACAGAACCATTGGGATTATCCGGCGGTACCATTGTGGCTCTGCCAGCGGGATTAACATACTGACTGGCTATTTGACCCTTTACTATCATATCACTGAGCTGCCCCGGAGTAGCTACAAACCTCCCCTCGCCGTGAGAGATGGCCACATTATAAACAGCCCCAATTTCCGCCTGAGCCAACCAGGGAGAAAGCTTAGAAATAACCTTTGTCCTCACAATAGTGGAAATGTGACGACCAATATTGTTAAAGGTAAGAGTTGGATCGTTATCCTTCAACTCCCGGATCTCGCCATAAGGTAAAAGTCCCAATTTAACCAGAGCCTGAAAGCCATTGCATATACCTAAAATCAGATTTTTCTTTTCCAAATGGGAGGCTACCGCTTCCTGTAAAAGAGGATCACGGAACACAGCTGTTATAAATTTACCCGCTCCTTCCGGTTCGTCCCCGGCGGAAAAACCGCCAGGCAGCATTAATATATGACTTTCCTTTAAAGCCGCGGCCAGTTCCTCAATGGAGTCCCTCAACTCTGCCGGCGTCTGATTACGTACAACTAAAATACGGCTTTCACCTCCAGCCTCATTAAAGGCACCTGCCGTATCATACTCACAGTTTGTACCAGGGAAAACAGGGATCAGAACTTTCGGTTTCCCCTTCTGGGGATTCGCTATATGCAATGTGTCACGATAAAGCGGACAAAGAACATCACCTTCTGGTTCCACCAAGAAGGGTGGATAAATATCAGCCATAGCCGATAAATATGCCTCTACCAAAGACATCAAGGGTATTTTCTCAGTTTTATAATTGATACTCCGCTCGGCAATTGTTTCACCGATAACTTCATATTCACAAAGTGAAGCATCTGGAAGATCTGTTACTTCCAATAGTATACTGCCGTAGGATGGCCTTAAAAGCTCTTCCATTGGCATATCCTTTAAGGCCGCACCGATAGCGTTACCTAAAACAGCATGAATAAGCGCCTCACCTACCCCGCCTTCCTTGAGGCTGATGGCTGCTGATATTTTACCATCCCGGTTCCAGGCAGCAACGGCTTCATATATTTTCTTCTGATAAGCAAAGTCAGGCACTAAATTAGCGTCTCGCTGAGAACGCAATAAGATAAGTTTATGACCTGGTGCTTTAAACTCAGGACTAAGAACCTTATCCTCTTCTGTTACCCCTACGGCAAAAGCAACCAGGGTAGGAGGCACATTGATATCCTTAAAGGAACCTGACATACTGTCTTTACCGCCTATAGCTGGTATACCAAGACCACGCTGTGCCTTAAAAGCACCTAAAAGAGCAGCTAAGGGTTTTCCCCAGCGCAGAGGATCCTTTTTCACCTTTTCAAAATATTCCTGCAATGTCAAACGGGAGGTTTTATAATCGCCACCCATGGCCACAAGACGTGTTACGCTTTCTAAAATAGCATACATACCACCGTGGAAAGGACTCCAATGGGCAAATTTCGGATTATAACCGTGGGCCATTAAAGAAGTTGTAGTGGTCTTACCGTCCAAGACAGGAAGATGGGCGGCCATACCTTCAGCAGGAGTGAGCTGATTTTTACCACCAAAGGGCATTAAAACAGAACCAGCGCCGATAGTGCCGTCAAACATCTCCCCTAAACCCTTTTGCGAAGCGATATTATTGTCTACCGCCATAAAAACTAATGCTTCTTCCAGACTGTCTCGCACCCGCAATTTACCCAGAGCGGTAATGGGATTTTCCGGTTCCGGCGGCAAAACATCAATAGAGATATGCTGACGCACACCACCGCTGTTCAAAAAGGCTCTGTCTAAATCAACTACTTTTTGACCTTTAAAGGTCATCTCTAAACGATAAGTATCAGTAACTTCGGCTATTTTAACGCATTCCAGATTTTCCTTTTGCGCCTTGGCAATGAATTTAGCCATATCATCAGCTGCCACTACCACAGCCATACGTTCCTGAGATTCGGAAATCGCTACTTCCGTACCGTCTAAACCCTGATATTTTAAGGGTACCTTATCTAAATCAATACTTAAACTATCAGTCAATTCCCCTACAGCCACGGAAACACCGCCGGCGCCGAAATCGTTACAGCGTTTTATCATGGCGGTAACCTCGCCATCCCGGAAAAGACGCTGTATTTTCCGTTCCGTCGGCGGATTACCCTTTTGCACTTCCGCGCCGCACTGTTCTATACTTTCCTCGGTATGCTCCTTGGAAGAACCAGTGGCACCGCCTAACCCGTCTCTTCCTGTACGGCCGCCTAATAACAAGACAACATCGCCCTTCTTGGGTTCCTCCCGCCGCACGTCTGCCTGGGGTACGGCACCTATGACAGCACCAATCTCCATACGTTTGGCAATAAAAGCATCATCATAAACTTCTACTACCTTACCGGTGGATAAGCCTATCTGATTACCATAAGAACTGTAACCCGCCGCCGCTTCCTTGCAGATTTTCCGCTGAGGCAGCTTACCAGGGAGGGTCATTTCCACAGAACAACGGGGATCACCGGCTCCAGTTACCCGCATAGCCTGATATACATAGGCCCGTCCTGAAAGGGGATCACGAATAGCGCCGCCTAAGCAGGTGGCAGCACCGCCAAAAGGTTCTATTTCCGTGGGATGATTGTGGGTCTCATTTTTGAAAAGCAACAGCCAGTCCTCATCTTTGCCGTCAACTTTAACTTTTATCTTGATAGTACAAGCGTTTATTTCATCACTTTCATCTAAATCATCTAAAGTACCGTTCTTTCTCATCTCCTTCATGGCTATAGTAGCCAAATCCATGAGACAGGGCGGTTTTTCCCTATCGCCATAAACGGTATCACGAACTTCATTATACTCGTCCCATGCCTCGCTGATAGGGGACATGAAAAATCCCGGACGGAATTTGGCCTCATCTATAACGGTCATAAAGGTGGTATGACGGCAATGATCACTCCAGTAGGTATCTAAAACCTTGATTTCTGTCAAAGTCGGATCCCTCTGAGCTTCCAAAAAATAATCCCGGGTAAAGAAGAAATCCTCTACCGACATGGCTAGTGACAAACTATCATATAGCTCTTTCAGGGCATTATCATCCATAGTGGTAAAACCCGTCAAAATAGCCACAGGCTGGGGCTGAGGCAAAATATCCTGAATGGATTCTGGCTTTGTCAGGGGAATCTCCGTAGAGTCAACAGGATTTATAGCGTAATTTTTGATCTTTGACCAATGCTCCTCAGAAATATTACCAGATAAAGCCCAAACTCGGCAACAACGCAAGGCCTCGGTTTTATGACCTGTGATGATCTCTAAACACTGAGCCGCTGAATCAGCTCGCTGATCATATTGGCCAGGCAAATACATAAAGGCAAAGCCCTTCTCGTCAGAACGCAGCGGCAATTCCTCATCGTAACAATTATCTACCGGCGGTTCTGAAAATACCAGTTTCTTGCCTTGAGCCAGTTCCTCCTGGGATAAACCCTCAACATCATAGACATTAAAGATACGCAAAGTTTCTACTTCTTTACAGCCAAGGATATACTGGATATCTCTTAAAATATGATTGGCTTCCACATTGAAACCAGGCTTTTTTTCAACAATTACCCGTCTTATATTGTTTCCCATTATTCCTCCTTAGTATTTCCCTTTATATAATCGAAAAACTGGGCTTCCGTCATTATGTCCACATTCAGCTTCTGGGCTTTCGCCAGCTTAGAGCCAGGAGATTCACCAACTACTAAATGGTCAAGGTTTTTACTTACGCCGCTCAGTATTTTACCGCCTTCAGCTTTTACCATAGCTTCAGCCTCCTGACGTTTCATAGTAGAGAGAGTGCCAGTAAAAAGAAAAGTCTCTCCCAATACCTTACCTTCAGATACTGGTACTGAACCTGACATATCTATACCGCGATCAAGGAGACCCTGGATTACACGACGATTTTCCTGGCTGCGCAAATAATAATATAAACTTTCCGCTATTATCTCACCAATATCATCAATCTGAGCCAGCCAGCCGCTGTCTTCCTCCTGGTCTATGGCGCCTAATAGATCAGTCATAGAAGCGAAATGCTGCGATAATGTCTCAGCGGTTACAGAACCAACATGTCTGATGCCAAGAGCAAAAAGAACCCTGGCCAAACCAGGCGACTTGCTTTTTTCTATGGCTGTTAAAAGATTATCTACACTCTTTTCCCCTAAGTTATCCAGGACAATTAATTCATCCCGATGGAGATGAAGATCATAAATATCCACTACGTTACTGATCAATCCCTTCCCCAGCAATAGGGTGATCAAGGATGGACCTAAACCTTCTATATCCATGGCGTTCTTGGAGACAAAATGCTTGATATTTTCTTTTAAACGCCCAGGACAACTCTCATTAATACAGCGAATAGCTACTTCGCCTGGGATCTTCACGGCCTCATCACCGCAGACTGGGCAATGAGTAGGATAAACAAAGCTAACAGCTTCGGCAGGACGAAGATCCTTTTCAACCCTTACAACCTCGGGAATAACATCGCCTGCTTTATGGATTATTACCGTATCACCAATTCTTATATCCTTTTCCCGTAAATAATCCTCATTATGCAGGCTCACTTTACTAATAACAGAACCGGCTACAGTAACAGGCTCCAATATACCTAAAGGTGTCAAAACACCAGTACGACCCAAGGATATTTCTATATCCCGCAGAAGAGTGGCCTTTTCTTCCGGGGGAAACTTATAGGCTATAGAAAAACGCGGTGCCTTAGCGGTATAACCAAGAAGTTCACGATAACTAAAATCATTGAGCTTTAAAACAAGGCCGTCTATATCATAATCTAGGCCCCGTCTCGCCTTCTCCCGCTCTGCGATAATTTCAGGCAAATTACTGAAATCCTCTATATACTGAGAATCAGGGTTTACAGCAAAGCCCATATCCGCTAAAAAGGACAGGGTTTCACTTTGGCTTTGCGGTAAGTCTTGCCCTTCACCATATACGATATCATAAGCGTAAACCGCTAAAGGACGCTTCGCGGTCACTTTCGCATCAAGCTGCCGCAACGAACCAGCAGCCGCGTTGCGCGGATTAGCGAAAAGCGCTTCTCCTTCCTCTTCCCGCCGGCGGTTAAGTTTCACAAAATCACTTTTTGGCAAATAAGCCTCGCCTCTAACGATTAAATGTCCCTCATAAGGAATCGCCTTGGGAACAGTCCTCACGGTTTTCAGATTTGCGGTGATATCCTCGCCAATTCTGCCATCGCCCCTGGTAGCACCTGTCTGAAATTTACCGTTATTGTATTCTAAAGCTACTGTTAAACCATCTATCTTCCATTCTAAAATATACGTTGGCCTCTCCACACCACCTTTTTGCAAACGGTTATGGAAATCCACCAACTCCTCATAGGAAAAAGCGTTGCTGAGAGACAAAAGGGGGCGTAAATGCCGCACTGTTCTAAAACCCCGGGCAGCTTTACCGCCTACTTTTTTTGTAGGACTATCCTCATGGGCAAATTCGGGATACTCTTTTTCCAATGCCGCCAATTCCCTAAGGGCTTTATCATATTCAAAATCGCTTACTATGGGAGCATCTTCCTCATAATAAGCCTTATTCCACCTCTCCAGCTCAGCTGTGAGGCGATCTATTTTTTCCCGCATGATAACCTCTGTTAAGTCAGTCTATGATCTCTAAGTTAGCATACTCCAATAAGAACTCTTTAATACCCAAGTCTGGGAAGGCAATATTTACCTTGCCTTCACCGTCCATAGCCACGATTACTCCGTCACCAAACTTACTATGACGCACTTTATCACCAATACTAAAGGCATTGATGGGAGAAGGATGGATTTCCCTCTTAACAGGCGCTTCCGGCACCGGCAGATTCATCTCAGCAATAAAACGCGAAGGTTTATTATACATAGTGCGTCCCCAAAGGGTACGGCGGTAAGCCCGTAAAATACGGAGATCATCCTTGGCTCTGGTAATGCCTACATAGCAAAGGCGGCGCTCTTCCTCTATCTCGCTGTCACTCCCCGACAGAACAGAACGTACATGAGGAAAAATACTTTCCTCCATACCCATAAGGAAAACTACGGGAAACTCTAAGCCTTTAGCCATATGTATGGTCATAAGGGTCATATAATCATCATCATCAAGATTATCAAGATCGGAGCTTAAAGATATGCCAGCTAAAAAATTTATCAGACCGCCTTCTTCCGGCTTGTCCTTATGAGAGATATCAAAATCCCTGGTTACTGTAAGAAACTCCGCCATATTTTCCAGACGGCTCTGGCTTTCCATGGTGTTTTCTGACTCCAGCATGGCTTTATAGCCGGTTCTATCCCATAACTCCGTCACCAATTCCGTAACAGTGACCTTATCACTTATCTCTATCAATTCCTTAATGATGTCGACAAAACCCTGCAGCGCCCTCCGGGCCGCTGATTTATATAAAGCAGGATCTATACTGTCTTTGATGGTATCCCAAATGGAAATCCCCATTTCCGCGCTGGTGTCTTCCAGCTTTTCCAGAGTAACACCGCCTATACCACGGCGGGGTTCGTTAATAATCCGCAATAAACTGACGTTATCGCCGCTGTTCATAATGAGACGCAGATAAGCCAGAGTATCCTTTATCTCTTTTCTCTCATAGAACCGCTGACCGCCAAAAACTTTATAGGGAATCTTTTTTCGCATGAGAGTATCTTCTAAAATACGGCTCTGAGCATGAGTACGGTAGAAAACCGCCATATCTCTATATTTATACAAACCCCTGGTTTCCATATCCCTGGCGCTGTCGGCTATATAGAGAGCCTCAGCTTTCTCATCAGCCAAAACCAAAGACTCTACCGCCTTGCCACCCTGACGGTTAGCGTACAAATTTTTTTCTAAACGGCGGCTGTTATGAGCTATCAATTCATTGGCAACATGTAATATGGCCGATGTAGAACGATAGTTGCATTCCAAAGGAAAAACCTGAGCCTGGGGATAATCACGGTTAAAATTGAGGATATTCTCTATTTTAGCACCTCTAAACGCATAGATACTCTGATCCGGATCGCCCACAACAAAAAGATTGCCGTCTTTACCAGCTAAAAGCCGCAAAAAGCGATATTGGGCATCATTAGTATCCTGATATTCATCCACTAAAATATAAGAAAATCTCTGACGATAATAAGATAATACATCGTGGCAGGTGGAAAATAATTCCACAGCGGCAATTAGAAGATCATCAAAATCCAAGGCGTTATTGGCCTTCTTCTGCTTTTCATATTCGTAGTAAATAGCCACGACTTCTTCTTCCCGAGCGGTTACCGCCATTTCCTCAAAGGCCTCGGGAGATAACATTTCATTCTTGGCGTCACCTATAATCCTCAAAACCATAGAGGGAGATAATTCTGAAGTATCAATGGATTTCTGTTTTAGAATAGTCTTAATTAAAGCTTTTTGATCTCCTTCGTCATAGATTACAAAATTAGGATCTATGCCTATCCGCTCACCCTCTATCCGCAGTAAACGCAAACAAATGCGATGGAAAGTACCTACCCAAAGACTATACACATCACGCTCTAAAATATCAGCTAAGCGCTGACTCATTTCACTGGCGGCTTTATTGGTAAAGGTCAGCGCCATTATTTCGTTGGCACTGACCCCCATTTCGTCAATAAGATATGCTATTCTTGAAGTCAGAACCCGGGTTTTACCGGATCCTGCTCCCGCCACTACCAAGACAGGACCGTCAGACGCGGTTACCGCTTTAAGTTGTTCCTCATTGAGGGAATCTAAATATGTTTTCATTTTCGCTCCTTATCACCGGCAAAAGCCTTGGCGCCAATGTCCTTTCTATACTGCATTCCGCGAAAATCTATAGTTTTTACTCGGGCATAAGCATTATCAACGGCGTCACGCAAATTAGAAGCAATAGCTGTTACCCCCAATACTCTGCCGCCATTAGTGTAAAACTTGTCTTTATCCTTTTTGGTACCAGCGTGAAAAATAAAGCTTTCTTCACTGTTTTCACCTAAACCTGTTATTTCATCACCCTTTACAGGACTTTCAGGATAGCCCTCTGCCGCCATGACAACACAGGCCGCGTATTTTTCCTTCCAATTTACTACTACTGAATCTAACGCTCCCTTGTTGATGGCCTCAGTAATAGTAATAAGATCACTGTCTAAAAGCGGGAGCACAGCCTGGGTTTCCGGATCACCGAACCTGGCATTAAACTCAAGCACCTTCAGACCCTTAGGACCAACCATCAGACCAGCATATAAAACGCCTCTATAGGGCTTACCCTCTTTGGCCATGGCCGCTACCAGTGGTTTCATAACCTTTTCCATGGCCTCCTCTATTATCTCAGGTGAACCAATAGGCGCCGGAGCATATGCCCCCATGCCACCTGTATTCGGTCCCATATCGTTATCAAATATACGTTTATGATCCTGTGAAGGTATCATAGGAATTACTGTTTTGCCATCTGTAAAGGCTAATAAACTTAATTCCTCGCCTTCCAGGAACTCCTCAATAACTACACAACTGCCGCTGTCGCCAAATATTTTATCTTCCATTATGGTTTTTACAGCAGTTTCTCCCTGTTCTCTGTTTCCAGCGATAATCACACCTTTGCCGGCAGCTAAACCATCAGCCTTAATAACAATAGGATAATCCGCCGCGGCTAAATAGGCTAATGCCTCAGTGCTGTCGCTAAATACCTGATAATCACCGGTGGGAATACCATACTTCTTCATTATACCTTTGGAAAAAGCCTTGCTGCCCTCTAATTCCGCTGCGGCTTTGGCAGGTCCTAAAACCATCACACCTTTAGCCAATAAGTCATCAGCTAAACCCAACAGCAGGGGTACCTCGGGACCAATAAGAACCATCTCAATCTTCTCTTTTTCCACAAAGCTAACTATAGCTTCTACATCGGTGACTTTAAGAGGCACAGCCTCAGCTATATCACTCATACCGTCACTGCCGGGAGCGGCATACAATTTAGTTAAACGGGGACTCTCATTTATTTTAGCGGCTATGGCGTGTTCTCTGCCGCCGCCGCCTATAACCATTACTTTCATAGCTTTTACCTCTGTCATCTAACATCTCATCTGGGTTTCCCCGGGTAATATCATCACTCAATCCTTTTCCGCCAGCATCTTTACTACGGCAGGATAAAGTTTATGCTCCTCTTTTAAAATACGTGCCGCTAAAGTATCCTCAGTGTCATCCGGCAACACTTCCACGGCCTTCTGAGCTATAATTTTACCGGTATCCATACCCTCATCTACATAATGTACGGTACAGCCGGATATTTTAACACCATACTCCACAGCCTGACGCTGACCGTGCAGACCAGGGAAAGATGGTAAAAGCGCAGGATGAATATTGATTACTCTGTTAGGGAAGGCCGCCACAAACTCCGGCGGCACAATACGCATATAACCCGCTAACAAAATATAGTCGGGACTATATGACTTAACCTCCTTCAGCAGCCATTGGTTATAGCCTTCAGCGCGGGGATCTCCAGAGGCTGTGGCTATTCCTGCCTCAGACGCTATGGTCAAAACTTTAGCATCTTTATTATCGGAAATAACAGCTACTATCTCACCGTCAATATTTCCTTTCTGTATTTCCCTCAATATCGCGGCAAAGTTTGAACCTCGCCCAGAGGCCAAAACTACAAATCGCTTCATACGTTTACTCCCATTATTTCAGTTTTGCCACTGCCGGGCTCCAAATATCCTACCTGCATAAACATGGGATATTTTTCCTGGATTTCAAAGGCCGTATATTGATCGGTAATTACTATATAACCTAATCCCATGTTAAAGACGCGATGCATCTCCACAGGGTCAACATCTCCTATCTTCTGAAGGAAACTAAATACAGGAGGTACCGGCCAGTAAACATCTATAACAGCGTTCAGATTGTTATTTATGCTCCTGGGCAGATTTTCAATCAGGCCACCGCCTGTTATATGACACATACCTTTTATATCGTATTTTTCCAGCAAAGGCAAAATATCTTTTACGTAAATTTTAGTCGGTTTAAGAAGCTCCTCCCCTAATGTGCAGCCCAATTCATCAATATAATCATCAACAGTCAGGCCTGCCGTCTCAAAAACTAGTTTTCGCACTAAAGAAAAGCCGTTGGAATGGACACCCGTTGATGGCAGAGCTAACATTACATCACCAGACTGGGTACGGGAACCGTCAATTATTTTATCCTTGTTCACAACGCCCACAGCAAAACCGGCAATATCGTACTCATCCTCACCGTAAAAGTCAGGCATTTCCGCTGTTTCACCACCGATCAATGCAGCCTCGCTTTGCCGGCATCCCTCGGCAACACCCTTGACGATTTCCGCCACTTTCGCAGGTTCCAATTTACCAGTAGCCAAATAGTCAAGGAAAAACAGAGGTGTCGCTCCCTGTACCAAAATATCATTTACACACATTGCCACTGCGTCAATACCAATAGTGTCATGCTTGTCCATTTTCATAGCGATTTGCAGCTTGGTACCTACCCCATCAGTGCCGGAAACCAATACCGGCTCTGGGAATTTTTTTACATCAAGCTGAAATAAACCGCCAAAGCTGCCTAAATCAGTAAGAACACCTGGACGAAAAGTCGACTTTACATGTTCACCCATGAGCTCTACAGCTTTAGCACCATTGTCAATATCAACACCGGCATCTTTATAACTTATACCCATGGCAACTCCTTATTCACTCAAACGCTTAAGTATTTCTTTGTAGGCGTCTTCCACATTACCCAAATCACGTCTAAAACGATCCTTGTCCAATCTTTCATTGGTATTTACATCCCAGAAACGGCAAGTATCAGGGGATATTTCATCGGCCAACAGAACTTCACCGTGGAATAAACCATATTCCAGCTTAAAATCAATAATAGTGATATCTCTCTTTAAAAGATACTCTTTTAATATTTCATTAACCTTTAAGGCTGTCTCGGAAATCTGTTTTAACTGCTCTGGAGTGGCTAAACCCAAAGCGGCAATATGATAATCGTTGATCATAGGATCGCCAAGCTCATCATCTTTATAACAATATTCCAGCACTGTGGATTTTAGTTTCGTTCCCTCGGGCAAGCCCAAACGTTTGGCTAAGGAACCAGCGGCAATATTCCGGACAATTACTTCCAGCATGATAATGTCACTTTTCTTCACCAGCTGTTCTGTATCGGAAATTTTCTCAATAAAATGATTGTCCACACCCTTTTCTTTTAGCATGGTGAAAAATATAGAGGAGATCTCATTGTTCAGATGTCCCTTTCCCATAATAGTGCCTTTTTTCTCACCGTTAAAAGCCGTCGCGTCATCTTTATACTCCACCCACAATACATCAGGATCATCTGTCAAAAACATCTTTTTAGCTTTACCTTCATAAAGCATTTCCATCTTTTTTACCATCATAAAAAAGACCTCCTATACAATTCAATAAAATTTTATACTACTACGGTTAGACAATAAATCAGTCCAAACCGGCACGATGGAAAATATAATCCACGTTTTTAGTATGATAACTGTAGTCAAATATTTCCTCAATTTCATCCTTAGATAAATAGGCCGCGATATCTTTATCAGCTGATACAAGATATTCAAAATCTGTTTTGCTTTCCCAGGCGTAAAGGGCGTTGCGCTGTACCCACTCATAAGCCATTTCTCTGCTCATACCCTTATCGATAAGGGAAAGCATAACCCTCTGGGAGAAAACCAAACCTAAAGTACGGTCAAGATTTGAACGCATATTGTCTTCGTGTACCACGAGATGACCCATGATACGAATCATCAGGTGCAGCATATAGTCGAGAAGCAAACATGAATCGGGAATAATAATGCGTTCTACTGAGGAATGAGTTATATCACGTTCATGCCAGAGAGCAACATCCTCTAAGGAAGCGGTAGAGTTACCCCGCAAAACTCTGGACAATCCGGCTACCCGTTCCGCTGTAATAGGATTCTTTTTATGAGGCATAGCCGAAGAACCCTTTTGACCCTTTTCAAAGGATTCCTCAACCTCTAAGATATCAGTGCGCTGAAGATTTCTAATCTCAGTGGCAAATTTTTCCAGTGAAGCGCCGACTAAAGCCAAAGTCGTGACAAATTCAGCGTGACGGTCACGCTGGATGATCTGAGTGGAAACAGGCTCGGACTTAAGACCTAAACGGTCGCAAACCTTTTCTTCCACCTTTGGATCTATATTGGCGAAGGTGCCTACAGCACCGGAGATCATACCCACTGCCACGGTTTCCCGGGCGGTTAAAAGCCTGGTGGTGCAGCGGTCAAGTTCCATAACCCAGAGAG
>CAWVFN010000064.1:0-9865 GCA_963928475.1 Bacillota bacterium | reverse complement strand
TTTTTCCTATGGAGGTTAAATCCGCGGGAAGCTCTACAGCGCTGAGGGTGGTACAAGCAGAAAAGACTCCTTCACCTATGGCGGTGATACTAACGGGAATCTCTATAACACTAAGGCTGCTGCAAGAACAAAAGGCCCAATCACCTATAGCCTCAAGACCTTGGGGCAAAGTCACCGACTCCAGATTGGTACATCCATAAAAGGCAGAGTCGCCTATGGCGGTGATAGTATATTTTGTACCAGAGGAATCTTCTATAGTACCACTGAGATCCAGTGTGCCGCTGAACCCGGTATTACTACCGATAGTTAAGCTATTATCACCATTATCGGTAACATTATAGAGAATAATACTACCATCACTATTGGTTAAAGTTTTTTTAGATGAACTATAAGTCCAGCTTTCAGCCGAAGGAGAGTTAGAAAAAAAGGTAACCGGTTCATAAATTAACTTTAAGTTTTCATCGACTGCTGCACTCTGCCCATCCTGTATCTGTAAATCACCAATACTATTACCATTAGAGGCTAAAGCGGTCATCGACAGCGCACAGCAAAACAGGATAACACATAAAAATAAGGTAAAAATTCGTTTTAACATTTAATATCCTCCTTTTCTCCTGTTAATTTTCCTTGTTCATTAAATAACTACGTATCTATACAGCGGCGCTTTTTCTCATGACCGCAAACACCAATTAAACTACCGTTAAGCTGCCGGTAAAAACGACAAGAGCCACAATCCAAACAGGAACTGCCAAAATGCGGCTCAGCATAAGAACAGGCATCCTCACCAGTAAAAAAAATAGGATAACCGGCAGGAGTATAAATCGGATTTTCTATGAAATCAGGATATTCCTCAATATACATCTGGGCAAGCTCATCATAACGTAAAGGGATTTCCAATAAAACACCTTCAATATCATATAGCCGCGTCTTTTCCATTTTACACCCCCTTATAGAAGAGTCATACCTTAATAAAAAATACTCCATTTTACTATAAAATATATCATAAACCTACATCTTTGCCATCACCCATGAGATGGGGTAAAACGGGTAATGCCCAGGGGAAAGACGTGGGCATTAAACTCATCTAAGCATATATTTCTTTAAGTCATGACGGTGATTAATGTTGAGCTTTTGTAGAGCCATGGATATATGATGCTTTACAGTATTAGGCGAAATATTCATATGATCACCAATCTCTCGGTTCGTCCAACCTCTGGCCGCCAGCATGGACGTAGCAAATTCAGTAGTAGTCAAATTGTCCGCTACCTTATGGCCGGTATCGGAATTATGAATTTGCCGCCAACCAGAGGAAAAACTATAAGTAATGGCAATTATTCGCTTAAAATCATTAGGCCAGTCCTTCTTTATGACCGCTTCCAGCATACCACCTAATAATCCGTGATGCTCGCCAAAAGCCTCTATTAAATCATCAGGCTGTGCCAATTCCCAGGCAAGCAGCAAATGTTCCTGGGCCGCCTTTGTCTGCTTAAGACTCATATAATCCATAACCGCTAATAAATGTAGGTATATGGCGGAAATAGGATACCTGTCTCCCTCCATGGCAAGAGTAGCTTCTACAATACCAAGACTTTTGCCATATTCACCTTCTAAATAAGTGTAATGCGCCTGCACATAAAGGGCAAAGACCCTAAGTCCTACAGGCAGCAAATGTAAATGGTCTTGAATGTCAGGCAACCCCTCGGGTAAAGGAAGATGTAAAAGTACGGCCGCAGCCGTAACTATAAAGGTCTCAGCCGCGATAAGCTGCGGAGAATCATTATCCGTCCTACTATCTAAAGCTTGATTAACCTTGCTTAAAGCATCTCTGGCCTGATAAATGCGGCCAGTAGAAAGATTAGCGTAAGCGTAAATAAAAGCGGCGGAAAGACTTACTGCTTTATCTGAACTATTCAGATAAGGCTCAGCTTCACAAGCGTCTTACTCCGAACTGCCGCTAAAATAATGATATTCAGCTAAAGCAATTTTTTTATAATCTCCATCCTCCATTGCTTCAATATATTCCAAACAGCGGCCAGGCTCAAAAGGCATATTCATTAAAGGCATAAGACCTGGATAGGGCATCTCTCTTTCCGCAAAAATATCAGTATCTGCAATAGACTTTAACTTCCTGGGATCCTGAGGCTTAACAGCTTCTACCGGAATACCCCAGGAAACACCAAATTTTTTTACCCCTGCGATACGGCCTTGAGCACAGTACTTCTGCACAAGACGTTCTGAAATCTTTCACTTCTTTGCGGCTTCCCGCACTGTCATATATTCCATGATCAATACCTCAGCAAAATCTTAAAGATAAACCATTGTTCACTAAAGATAAGACAAATACTTTTTTATCTGACACACTATATCTTTTCTTTATTAATAACATAGTACTGGCTTTTTATAATTTCTATTCGTGAAAACGTACATTTTTATTATATATAAAATACTCATTTTTGACAATCTTATTTGGCTATTTTAGCTTAGCCACCAAGCACCAATATCTGAACTTTGCTAAATCCCCTTTTTAATATGCTATAACTGTGCTATACTCAGATAAAACCTAATGGAGGCATATCATGGAAAATTCTCTAAATACCGCTTTTCTTCTTATAGATATGGAAAAAGCCTTTGTCAGTCCAGAATCAACACTCTGTGTTAAAGGCGCCGCGAATACAGTACCAAACTGCCAAAAAGCTCTGGCTATCCTTCGCTCTAAAAATATACCTATTTTCTTTATCAAACGCTTGTACCGCCAAAACGGCAGCGATGTGGAATCTACCCGCTATCAATCTTGGCTGGCGGGAGGACGTCCCATGACACCTGACTCTCCAGGCGCAGAATGGGTCAAAGGCTTGGAACCTGAACCCAATGATTATATTATTATTAAACCACGCTGGAGTGCCTTTTTCCAAACAGAACTGGACCTAATACTACGCCGCTTAGGTATACGCACTGTTATATTAGCCGGCACCACTACACCTAACTGCATTCGCACTACCTGCTATGACGCTAACTCCTTAGACTATAATGTAATAGTGCTGGCTGACTGTACATCCTCACAAACACAGGCAATACAACATAGCAACTTGGACGATATGGAACGTATGGGCGCCATTATTATGAACAGTGAAGAACTTAAAGACTACCGCCATTACTCAGTCCCGGATTTAGCTGCCAATATCCGCTCTGATATAAAACAGCAAAAATAACTTATCCCCTATCTATATAAATAACTTCTGCCATTAACACCGCCTTAGTTTTTATGATAAAAATATGGCGGTATTTTTTTTGTCTAATTAGGGGATAATATAATAATTCTCATAAGTTTCATTCTCTTTACCGGGGAGTTGTCGTTTCCTCAGTTATTTTGCGGAACGATTTTTATTGCCACCTGCAGTTTTACAGTGGTATATTAGAGACAACAATAGCGGTAAAGAAAGGAGGACCATGTGGTTATTTTTTCCAAGAAAGCAATAGTCACTATCTTAACTGCGTCTATTGTCGCCCTTACTCTAATCGCTTTTTTCAGCTGGACGGCAGTATATACCATAGAAGTAGAAGGTAAACCCATTGCTTATCTCGAAAGTTTTCAGCAGGGAAGAAAAGCGGTTACTGATTACCTTACCCAGCAGAAAAACCTATATGGTAAATCTGCTGATTTTCAAGAACAGGTGATAGTACGCCAAAAATTTAAAACCAGCAGTGTTAATTTAGTCACCAGTGAAGAAGCCGGCCACATACTGGCTGATAATACTACGACTACAGTTAAAGCCGCTGTCATCACCATAGAAGGACAGGATATTACCGCTGTAGCTGATGAGAAAACAGCTAACGAAATTTTAGATAGCTTTAAGAACCAGGAAAAAGTCGTAGGCGACGCTGTCCAGGTGATATCCAGCCATTTTCAGGGTCAAGTAGAAGTTACAACAAAACGTCTGCCTGTAAATGAAATAAAAAACAAAGAAACAGCTGCGTCTATTTTAGAACAAAATGAAAACTTCAAAGAATGTTTAAACCTCGTTTTAGAGTACACTGAAATTGTGGATATAGAAAAAGGCACCACAGTTATACCAAGTGATTCATATATTGCCGGAAAAGAAGAAACTATTGCAGCTGGTGAAAATGGTATTGCGGAAAACAGAGTGCGAGCGGTGATATCAGGAAATAACATAAAAGAAACCGATATCCTTGACTCGAAAGTAATATCAGAACCACAAAATGATATAATCATTGAAAGTACCGAAGAACTCTTTTATGATGTTAGAGCACATGGCGGTTTAGGTACAACTGATATCCCTATAAAAGGACAAATCTCAGCCACCTTCGGCTCCAGCGGAGAATATTGGCTCAACTCCCATACTGGAACCGATATTGCCGCTCCCCAAGGTACAGCTATCCGCTCTCTGGGACGAGGAACGGTTACCGCAGCCGGCTGGCAAGGCTCCTATGGCTATATGGTAACTATAAATCACGGTGAAGGAATTGAAACTCGTTATGCCCATATGGAAGCGGTCAATGTGGAACCAGGAGATGAAATTGAAATAGGATCTGTTATAGGATATTGCGGCAGTACCGGCAACGCTACTGGCAGTCACCTGCACTTAGAAGTGAAAATAAACGGGGAATTTCAAGATCCTCAAAGCCTTTTTTAACTTGCAAGTTGCTAAACCCAGTGGTAAACTAAAGAAAAACACAGAGGTAAAAGATAATGTATGATTTAGCTATAGTAGGTGCTGGTCCCGCTGGGCTAACCGCCGGTATATATGGAGCCAGAGCCGGACTGAAAACCATAATTATAGAAAAAGCCCTACCTGGCGGACAAGTCCTCAATACCCACTTGGTAGAAAATTATCCAGGGTTTCCCCAAGGTATAGGCGGCTGGGATCTGATGGAACTTTTTACCGCCCAGGCTAAAAAAGCGGGTGCGGAAATTAAAACAGCGGCTGTTACTGGTCTTGAAGATGATAATAAAATAAAATCCGTACTCTGCGGTAGTGAAAAAATAGAAAGCCGGGCTGTACTTATCGCCACCGGCGCCGTCCCCAGCAGCCTGGGAATTAAAGGTGAAAAAGAATTCATGGGCAAAGGCGTATCCTATTGCGGCACCTGTGACGGACCACTCTACCGAGACGGCGTTATCGCTGTTATAGGCGGCGGTAATACGGCTTTACAAGAAGTAGATTTTTTGAGCCGTTTTGCCAGTAAAATATTTCTCATTCACCGCCGTTCACAGTACAGAGCCCAACAAGCTCTTGTCGATAAATTGGACAATAATGAAAATGTCATCCCATGCCTCAACAGCGAAGTTACAGAAATTTATGGCGGCAGTACTGTTGCCGGCGTAAAAATCAAACAGGAAGGATCAGAAAAACATATAGACGTAAACGGCGTTTTTATTTTTGTCGGCCATAATCCTGTAAGTGAATTCTGCCGCGGCTTCCTGGACACTGATGAAAAAGGTTTCATCTTAACCAAAAAAGATATGAGTACCTCACGGCAAGGCTTCTTTGCCGCTGGTGATGTAATTGCTAAGGACTTCTTTCAAATAGCTACCGCTGTGGGTGATGGAGCTGAGGCCATCCATACCATTGAAAAATATTTACAGAACAATTGAATATCTAATCAGTAAGATAAATTAAACTGACCTTATATTTTATTACCTTGGGATTAAGGATATCCCAAGGTTTTTTATTTGCTTAGTTTAGGCTCAGGAATATTCCAGCTCCACTCACAATATCATGAAATATGTACCCTATATCCAAATTTCAAATTCTAATAAAATCAAAGGCAGCAAAGAATTACACTACTTGCTGGTTGGGAGGGAACAATGGAAAAGATTCGGGATATAGCCGCAAAATGGGGTATTGAGCCTGAGTATATCCGAGAAATTAAAAAAAATGTTTGGGAAATATTCACGCCAGAAGGCAGCTATGCCCTTAAAGCCAGCACTTTAAAAACAGCGAAACTGGATTTTATCGCTGAAGCCCAGAAATGTCTTGACCGCAACGGGTTTCAGTACTTTGCCCGTCCTATATTATATAGAGGCAACTCCTGCCTGCGGCAGAGTGATTGTTTATATACACTCTACGATTGGATAGAAGGAGAAAAATGCGATTTTGACAACCTAAGTCATCTATCAGCTGCCGCATCTTCCTTGGCACAATTTCACCTTTATGCCCGTGACGAAGATTTAATTAATCATAATGGGGCTAAGCCATCTTATTATCTATGGCCGGAAAAAATCAATATCAGGATAAGGGATTTAGAAGAATTTCACTCTATCGCCGCCATGGAGCACAGTGATTTCTTCAGTAAAATGTTTTTAGGATTTTTCGCTCCCTTTTTAGATAAAGCCTATCAGGCTAGGCGTCTTTTGTTATCATCATCCTATCCTAAAATGGCAGAGGACAGCCACAGGGTTGGAACCTTCATCCATTACGATGTAGCTGCCCGTAATTTTATTATCCAGAAAAATCACGCCTATTTAATTGATTTCGATTACTGTACTCTGGATATGCCTATAGTTGATCTCATGCGGCTTATTAAACGAAGTTTAAAATACGGCGCCGCGCCGGAACAAAAAATCAATGCTATTATAGACAGCTATTGTGCCGTTAGACCATTAAAACAAGAAGAATGGCAGGTTCTTTACGCCCTGCTGTTATTTCCCCAAAAATATTGGCGTCTATCAGCCCGCTACTATAGAAATGAAACAGACTGGAGTCAAGAAACCTTTGCCAAAAAAATTAGAGCCGTTGTTACGGAATTAGAAAATGAGGATCTTTGGCTGCCCATATTAAGACAAAAAATAGGCTTGGAGTGAATAAAGTGAAAAAAAAGGATATAATTAAAAAACAATGGCGATTGTCTGACGATCCCTCTAAAACCAACAAAAACAGCTGGAACTGTCAAAACCGCCGCGGCTCTTTAACTCTCTACAGCGCTGAGAAAAATGATCCATATATAGACTCACGACTTGCCCTTTGGCAATGGCTTAGTAACGAAAAATACTTTCCCAACGCCCCCTTAATACCAGGGATCAATGGGGAATACACCGTTACCGCCGGTAAACAAATCTATTATGCGCTGCCAGCTGATAAAGGTACTGATATCGATTTTCAAAATAAAAAGCAGGTTCTTGAAACAGCCGCTATTCTGGCTCAGTTCCACCTGGCTGCTCATGGTTTCAATAGGGACAGCTATTGTTTCCCCTTAAAAAATGGGGGACGCCATGTAAAGCGCTTGGAAAAACTATTGCAAAAAGGAGAAAAAATCTGCTTAAAAAATAAGGCGGTAAAACACTGCTGGAATGATTTTCTTAAACGAGGAGAACGGAGCCTGACACTTCTATGCAACGGTTCCCTGAATATATTAAATGATAACCTTCTGTCCCAAGGTAATTTCACTTACGGTAAAATAGAACCAGATAGCTTTTGTTATTATAAAAATAAAATATTACTGACAAATCCAAACAACACAGCAGAAGATATATCCATATTTGACCTCTGGCAGTTATGCCGCCGTTATCTAAAATGCGGTGGTGAACCGGAAACTATTTATCAAATAATAGATTCCTACAATAACCAGCGGCAGTTAATAGCTGAAGAATACAGCGTCCTATATGCTATGATTCTTTTTCCCTATGACGCGCTGAAATATTTAAATGATGACTGTAAAAATGAAGTCCCTGATTTTATAAGTCAAGACGCCTCAAGAAATGACTTTTACGAGGAAATCTTTAAGAAAGGGCGGGAAAAGGCAGATGAAAATAGCTATTGACGGAAGAGGAGCTATTCTCTACCGTGGCACCGGCATAGGAACATATACCTGGCAGCTTTTACGTACACTCAACAAACATGACATCAGAATATTACTACCTGGTGAGGAGACCAAAGATTTCTCCTTTGACTGCGATATTTTAGAACTCAATACCAAGGATCTTTGGGAGAATACCTTCCTGCCCCATACACTGGCCAAGGAAAATATTGATCTCTATCATGTACCCCAAAATGGCCTTGGACTGCCTGGAAAAAAACAATGTTTGGAAACCGTCACCATACACGATATGATTCCCTATGTTTTTCCTGAGACTGTAGGCCGAGGCTACCTTAAGGAATTTCTCAAAAAAATGCCCGCTATAATGGAAAAAGCTGACGGTATAATAACTGTTTCGCAATGCTCCAAAAAGGATATCATATCTCTTTTCGGTTACCCCGCGGATAAAATAGAAGTCATTTACGAGGCGGCTGAACCAATCTATCAGCCAATTCCCCCAAAACAGGGGCAAGAATATATAGAAAAAAAATATGGTATCACTGGTGAATACTTCCTTTATGTTGGCGGCTATGGCGTCAGAAAAAACGTAAAGGCAATTATTTTAGCTTACCATCTCCTGAAAAGAGATAATAATATTACCTGGAACCTGGTGCTGCCAGGTAAGCAAACAGGTGAATTTGAAAGAATATACTCACTGGTTGAAGCGCTGGATCTCAGAGATAATGTTATCTTCCCAGGCTACGTAGAAGTAAAGGATCTGCCCTATTTCTATGCCGCAGCCCAGGTAATGATCTATCCATCTATCTATGAAGGATTTGGTTTGCCGCCTTTGGAAGCCATGTCCATGGGAATACCTGTCATAGCCGCCGAAACGTCGTCCCTGCCGGAAATTTTAGGCAGCGCACCCCTTTACTTTAACCCTTTTGATACTATTTCTTTGGCGGAAAAAATGTATCTTCTTTATAATAATGAAGCCAAAGTTAAAGAATTATCCTGCCGCTCCCTTAAACGGGCAGCGGAATTCTCCTGGCAAAAAACAGCCGAGAAAACAATGGATTTTTGGCGCAAAACAGCAGCCAAAGCCTAAGAAATATTATGACAATTCTTGTTAAACTAAGAAGAGGTATAAGCCTGCCAGCTTATACCTCTATATCTTTCCTGCACACACTCTTTACTGTCAATTCTCCTTGGGTCACTGTAAAACCAAGCGAGATATTATCATAATCCAGCTTATATAAACGACTGGGATCATCTTGATAGCCAGGCCGGGGATCCTGAGCTAAAATATTTAACACTGTTTCCTTTATGTCATCGGGAATTTGTTCAGCCAGAGTAGACTCTATTTTTACTTTTAAAAGCCCCTCTCCTTCCTTAAAAGCGAAACCAGACATAGCATCAGGATGTGAATCCGTATAAGCTAAATAAGGCTTAATGTCTAAAATTGGCGTGTCATCTAATAAATCCGCCCCTAAAACCTGAATCCGCGGTCCCTCAGAACTGTGAAAATCTATTTTCTCTATTTTAACCGAAGAAAGGCCTAAAGAATTGGGACGATAAGGTGAACGTGTAGCAAATACTCCCATACGTTTATTACCACCTAATTTTGGCGGCCGCACCGTAGGAGACCACTTTTCGTTCTGCGACTGTGAAAAAAACCAGATGAGCCATAAATGAGAATAGCCTTCTAAACCCCTCAAAGCCTCAGAATTGCGGTATTTCGGATAAAATACTATGGTAGCCCTGGAATCCGCCACCAAACCACTTTGCCTGGGTATACCAAATTTATCACTAAATCCTGTGCGGATATAGGCTATAGGCTCTACCTGAAAATATCGGGACATACTTACCACCCCTTAATTTCTTTATTACAATTAAATAACATAATAAGAAAAACCTGTCTTTATTAAAAGACAGGTTTTGTGGTGACGCGTAGGGGATTCGAACCCCTGAATGCCAGCGTGAAAGGCTGGTGAGTTAAGCCGCTTCTCCAACGCGCCAAAACTGGTGAGCCATCGGCGATTCGAACGCCGGACACCCTGATTAAAAGTCAGGTGCTCTGCCTGCTGAGCTAATGGCTCGTCACAAGATA
>CAWVFN010000063.1:0-5178 GCA_963928475.1 Bacillota bacterium | reverse complement strand
AATGGGATTGACAGGTTTGGCTATTTACAAAAACTTGCCTAAGAAAAACTGTAACGAATGCGGTGTACCTACTTGCTTAGCATTCGCTATGGCTTTGGCAGCAGGTAAAGCATCTTTGGATGCTTGCCCTTACGTAACTGATGAAGCGAGAGAAGCTTTGGACTCCGCTTCCGCACCGCCCATTAAATTGGTTAAAGTTGGTGTAGGTGAAAAAGAAGTTGAGTTAGGTGATGAAACAGAATTGTTCCGTCATGACAAAACTTTCTTCCATCCCACAGCTATGGCTTTCGCTTTGGACGATAATGCTGCTGACCTGGATGCCAAAATTGATGAAATTGCTGATTTGCAATTCGACCGTGTTGGTCAACATTACACCGTACAAATGATCGCTTTGAAAAACGCTTCTGGTGATGCTGCTACCTTTGCTGCTGCTGCTGAAAAAGCTGCTGCGAAATATGCTGTAGTACTTATGGCTGACGATGCCGCTGCCCAGATCGCTGCTTTGGATAAGATTGCTGCGGAAAAACCTTTGGTTTACGCTGCTACCGAAGCTAACTATGAAGCTATGGTTGAAGTAGCTAAAAAATATGAAGTTCCCTTGGCTGTTTATGCCGAAGGTCTTGAAGCTCTTGATGCCTTGGTAGAAAAAATCCATGGTTTGGGTTATAAAGAATTAGTTCTTGATCCTGGCAGCCGTCAAACTGCTCAAGTTTTGGCTGATATGACTCAGATCAGAAGATTGGCTGTTAAAAAACGCCATCGTCCTTTCGGTTATCCTACTATCGCTTTTACAACCGAAGAACCTGGTTTGGATGAAGTTCTTCAGGCCAACGCTTATGTAGCTAAATATGCCAGCATCGTAGTGATGAGAGGTACTGCTAAAGCTGATATCCTCCCCATCCTTTCCTGGAGACAGAATATCTTTACAGATCCTCAGAAACCCGTTGCTGTTGTTCCTAAACTTTACGAAATCGGCGCGGTTAACGAAAATTCTCCTTTGTATATTACTACCAACTTCTCCTTGTCCTACTACAGCGTAGAAGGCGAAGTAGAAGCTAGCCGTATTCCTTCCTACATTATCCCCATCGACACTGACGGTACTTCCGTTTTGACTGCTTGGGCTGCTGGTAAATTTGGCGGTGAACAAATTGCTGCCGCTATGAAAGAATACGACATGGAATCCAAAGTTTCCCACAGACAGGTTGTTATTCCTGGTTTCGTAGCTGTTATCGCTGCTAAACTTAAGGATGAAAGCGGCTGGGAAGTTATTGTTGGACCTAAAGAAGCTTCCGGTATCTCCGGCTTTGCGAAAGCTAACTTTGCATAATTAACTTAAAGAAACAGGTGATTTTTTGGATACAGTTCAAGTTACTATAATGCCCGACAATCTAAAGGTGAATGTCGCAAAAGGTACTACAGTATTAGAGGCTGCTCAGATTGCTGGTATTACAGCTAAGAGTTCATGCGGCGGCCAGGGTACTTGCGGTAAATGTGCGGTAAAAATTCTGGAAGGTAAGGTAAAAGGCGGGCAGGGAAATATTTCCAAATCCCGTAAAGAAGAGGGTTATATTTTATCCTGTACGGCTATAATTGAAGAGCCCATCGTCGTAGAATTCCCAGAGTTTTCTCGCTTGCATGAACATCAAGTTTTGCTTGATGATATGGAAGGGGAAATGCTGGCGGAAAGTGTGTTAGGAGATTTAAGTCTTGATGACACTCCTATGGCGCGAAAAGTTCAAATTACCATGTCAGAACCGACTTTAACTGAAAATGTTAGTGACCTGAGCAGACTGTCAACAGAAGTTAAGGCTCAACTTAATGTTGATGAAATCACCATTTCGCAAGATGCATTGGTAACTCTTCCTGATAAGATTCGTTATAAGGATTGGAAGGTTACTGTTACATGTTTGATGCATGATAATTCTGCCAAAATTATACGTGTAGAGCCTGGTTTGGTGGATACTCCTCCCTACGGTATAGCTTTGGATATAGGTACAACTACCGTTGTGGCGGCTCTTATAGATTTAAATACTGGTGAAATGGTACGCCAAGTTGGTACCTTTAACCGTCAGGCCAATATGGGTGATGATGTAATTTCTCGTATTGTCTATACTGAAGAAGAGGAAGACGGTTTGGAAAAAATCCAGGCGGTAGTTATTGAAACTATTAATGACTTACTGGATGAAATCTATGAAGCTGAATCTATGGAACCAAAAGATGTATCTGTAATGATGGTATCTGCTAATACTACAATGATTCATCTTTTCTTAGGGATTAACTCTTCCTATATTAGGCGTGAGCCATATATTCCCCCGGCTAGTCTTTTCCCGATTTTTAGAGCTAAAGAATTAGGAATACATATCGCTTATGACGGTGAAATTATATGTTTCCCAGCAGTTGCCAGTTATGTTGGCGGCGATATAGTTTCTGGTACTTTACTGACAGGCTTGGAAAAACAGGAAGAAATTTGGCTTTTCATTGATATTGGCACCAATGGAGAAATGGTATTGGGCAATAATGAATGGCTGATGTGCTGCGCTTGTTCGGCTGGCCCCGCTTTTGAGGGCGGTGGTATTGAATTTGGTATGCGCGCCATGGATGGAGCCATTGAAAAAGTTAAAATTGATAAGGATAACGAATATAGTGTCTCTTATGCTACCGTAAACAATGCCTCTCCGGTAGGAATTTGCGGTTCAGGTTTAATTGACTGCCTATCTAAGCTTAGACAGGCCGGTATAATAGACCGCCAGGGTAAAATGCAGCAAATTGATACCTGGCGCATGAGAGAAGGGGATGAAGGTCCTGAATTTGTTTTGGCTAGTGCTAAAGAATCAGGGATTAACCGAGATATAGTTATTACCGAGGCAGACGTACAAAATCTTATCAGAGCGAAAGCGGCTGTATTTGCAGGTATCCGCGTAATGCTTAATAAGATGCAGTTACCTGTTGAGATAATAAGTAAAATCCTTATTGGCGGTGGTTTCGGTAATTATCTTAACCTTAAAGATTCTATACGTATAGGGCTCTTACCTGATTTGCCATCGGAGCAATATGAGTTTGTGGGAAATAGCTCTCTGAAAGGCGCTCATAAAGCGCTTCTCTCCAGAAAAGCTTTTGACCACGCCATAGAGTTAGGCAAAAGTCTTACTTATTTGGAACTGTCAGATGGGAACGAATTCTATGACGAGTATGTTCAGGCTATGTTCCTGCCTCATACTGATATGTCTCTCTTCCCCTCAGTAGAGGATTAAGAAAGGAAGTTCATATATGTCTAAACACATAGCATTAGTCGGCAAGGGTGGTGTTGGTAAAACAACACTGACTACAATGATTTGCCGTTACTTGGAAGAAAATAAGAAGGGCGTCATTTTGGCGGTTGATGCTGATCCTAACGCTAACCTAAGTGAAGCGCTGGGCATGGAAGATACCGATAGTATTTCCGAAATAGTGGAAGACATGAAACGTCCGGGAACTGTCCCCGATGGCATGTCCAAAGAAAAGTATATGGAATCCAGATTATTTCAATCTTTAGTAGAAGGAGATGCTTCTATAGATTTAATGGTAATGGGTGGTCCACAGGGACCTGGTTGCTACTGTTACGCCAATGATCTTTTGCGCAAGCATATAGAAAATTTGGAAAAAAATTATGACTATTTAGTTATAGATAGTGAAGCTGGCATGGAACATATTAGCCGCAGAACGATACAAGATGTAGACGTTATGTTTATAGTTAGTGACGCTTCTGCCCGAGGTGTTCGAACTGTTACCAGGATTAAGAATCTTATTAGTACCCTTAAAACTAAAGTTGGAAAACTTTATTTAATAATTACTAAGGCTTCGGATGAATTGATCGCGGAACTTCAATCGGAAATCGATAAAACAGGTGTTGAATTACTTGGATATATTCCTTTCGATGAGGAAGTACTTAAGTATGACTCTCAAGGACGTCCATTGGCAGAATTGCCGGGTGATTCTAAGTTGGTTAAGACATCCTTTGCCTTGTTTGATAAAATTAATTTATAATTGAATTGCAAATTCTGAAAGGAGCGTAAAAATGGCTGTACAAATTTTAAAGGAAAGATATGCCAGCACAGTTGGTTCTGTGAAACTTGGCGCTACCGCTGAAGAAGGCGGCACCCGTGGCGTAAGCCTGACCGTCGGCGGCGAAGGCACACTTCCTTTCCAGCATTATGAAGGTGAAAACCCCAATCGTCCTATCGTTGCCATGGAAGTAAACTCCATGGATCCCAACTGGAACGAAAATCTTAAAAAGGCTATAGAAGTAGACCTTAGCGATCCTGTTGCTTGGGCTAAATACAACAAAGAAGTTGGCGCAGATGCCATCTATCTTAAATTAGATTCCGCTGATCCTGACAATGGCGGCGATTCTCCTGAAAAATTGGCTCAATTGGTTAAAGATATTTTAGCCGCTGTAGATCTTCCTTTGATCGTTACTGGTTGTGGTAACGCTGAAATCGACCAAGAAGTATTGATGGCAGTTGCCGAAGCCGCTAAAGGCGAAAACCTTCTTATCGGTGAAGCTGAAACCGAAAACTACAAATCCTTAGTAGCTGCTTGCCTCTCCAATGGTCATAGCATTATTGCTAAATCACCCTTGGATATCAATATCTGCAAACAGTTAAACATCTTGATCAAAGAAATGAATATGCCCGCTGATAAAATCGTTATTGACCCCTTGATTTCCAGCGTTGGTTATGGTATTGAATATGCTTATACCATTATGGAACGTGGTCGTATGGGCGGTCTCCAGGGAGATAAAGAATTGGCTATGCCTCTTATCGCTGCTGTTGGTTTTGAAAGCTGGCGTCAAAAAGAAGCTTGGGGCGATACCGAAGAATTCCCCGGTTGGGGCGAACAGGCTGAACGTGGTCCCGCATGGGAAGCCACTACTGCTGCCGCTTGTCTCCAAGGCGGTGCCGATATTCTGTTGATGAGACATCCCGAAGCCGTCAAAGCTATTAAGAGACATATTGATACTTTAATGGCTAAATAAGATAAAAAATTAGTATCTTGATTATTATATAGAACGGAGGCCTCTCATATGAAAATTATTGGTGAAAGATGTAATGGTATGTTCTTGGATATCCGTGAAGCTATTCAGAACAGAGACCCCAAACCCATTCAAGAATGGGCAGCTAAACAAGAAAAAATGGGTGC
>CAWVFN010000062.1:0-4137 GCA_963928475.1 Bacillota bacterium | reverse complement strand
GTATAGGGTAGTAAAAAACAAAAGGAGTTGAGTCCTATGCCGTTTCTTGCTGCCCTTATTTTTTTAGCTGCCGCCGGTGTTGTTCTGTGGGTGTGTCTTGGTAAAGATAAGGACGATGCGGAAAATGGCTCCTGGGACGAATACCCTTAAAGTAGGCGGAGGAGGTATTTGCGTGGGGAAAAAGAGCTACATTCCCGAAGGCGAGTGGGTTTTAGAGGAAATGTTGAAAGTTGCCATGGAAGATGAGAAAAATGACTGGCTTAAGTATCGAAAAATGGCTAAGTCCGCCAAGAGAGACCGGGACAGAGAGCGGATCTACAAGATAGCTGATGATGAAAAGGTGCATTTGAAAAAAGTATTATATATCTATAAACGCCTTTTTGGTACAGAAAAAATAAAGCTTCATGCTATACCCCCTAAAGACTATCCTTTTAATATTGCCGTAGGTAAGGCCATAGCTTCCGAGTATCAAGGTATAGCCTTTTATCGGGAAATTCTGGGACGTCTAAAGTGTGAGGACTTGAAAGATATGATCAGAGCCATTATGTCTGATGAACAGAGACATGGGTGTGAGCTGGAGGATATCTTAAATCGCTGTTCCCGACATTGATTTATGTTGCTGGATTTGTTAAAGGAGCTTCTTTAGAAGCTTCTTTTTTATTACAGTTAGTCTTAGGCAAAGAGACAATAGTTTCTTGTCGAATGGGTAAAAATATGATATTATAATTTGTTGTATTATTGTATTCCATATATGCTGATATTTGGAGAAAAAAATGGATAAATTATTGTGTTTGTTTTTAGTTGTATTGGGAGGTGCTGCCGCTGCTGTGCAGTCTCCGGTCAACGCCGGTTTGGGGAAGCGAATTGGAACTTTAGAGGCTGGTTTTGTTTCTTTTTTAGGCGGCGTTTTGCTGCTGACCATTTTAGTAGTGCTCTTTGGCAAGGGTAACTTAGGTGAAGTTGTTCACGTGCCAAAGTGGCAGTTGATCGGTGGTTTTTTGGGGGTCATTGCTGTTTTAGCTGTTATAGTTGCCACCCCTAAATTAGGTGTTGGTGTTACTGTTGCCGGTATTTTGATGGGACAGGTCGCCATGGGAATGGTTATAGATCATTTTGGTCTTTTCCGTGCTTCGGTAGTGCCGGCTTCTCCCTCCAGGGTCATAGGACTTATTTTTATAGCCATTGGTGTTTTATTGGTGTTTAAAACGAAGATGTGAGGTGCTTTATGAAGGGTATAGAGGATAAGCTGAAAACCCGTTGGCTGGGTAGAAATATCAAATATTTTGACGTTCTGACTTCCACTAATGATAAATGTTATGAGGAAGCTGAAGCCAAGGCTCCCATGGGAACTGTAGTAGTAGCTGGCAGCCAGAGTCAGGGACGCGGGCGGCATGGTCGTCATTGGGAATCCCCGAATAGGGATGGACTTTGGTTTTCCCTGCTTTTACGGCCTTCTCTTAAACCCCGGGAAGCCATGTCCTTAACTCTGGTCACTGCTGTTGGCATTTGCCGCGGTTTAGATTATTATAGTGGCTTGGGGGCGGCTATCAAGTGGCCCAATGATATACTGATAGATGAACGTAAGCTCTGCGGTATTTTATCAGAGATGAAGGCGGAGGGCGATAAGCTTCACTATGTAGTTATCGGCATAGGCATCAATATACGTACCTCCGCAATTGCTTCAGAGGTGGCTTTAAGAGCTATAGGCATGGAGGAGGCTTTATCTGTCAGTGTGGATAAGGATGAATTGCTTTGTCATGTTCTTACCGGCCTTGAGAGCTGTTATGATGAGTACTTTCAGAATGGCGCCGCAGAACTGAGGCGGGAATGGGAAGAACGTTCCATGATGATAAATAAGGAAGTTGAAGTGTCAACTGCTAATGGTACTATCAGCGGTGAGGTTATTGGTCTGAGTGAGGAAGGCTTTTTGCGTATTCTTACGCCTGAACATAAAGTGGCTCAAATCATTTCCGGTGATGTGGTTATGATTTGACTGATTTATTGTTATGGCAGTCACTGTCAGATAGAGAAAGGAAATATTATGTTATTAGCTATTGATGTAGGAAATACTCATGTTGTTATTGGTCTTTTTCGCGGTGATGAGGTGATTTATAATTGGCGTATATCGACCCAGGCGCAAAAAACAGCCGATGAAATAGGTCCAATTATTTTGGATATGCTGGAACGTGTTCATTTTAGTAAAGATGACATAGACGGGATTGTTATTGGATCTGTGGTGCCGACTCTTACGGAATCTCTTTTTGGTATGTCCAAAAAATATTTTCAATGCCGTACACTGGTAGTAAATGGCAGGGTAAAGACAGGCTTACGAGTTTTGATGGATAATCCTACCGAATTGGGAGCGGACAGAATAGCCGATGGTATAGCCGCTCACAAGCTTTATGGTGGTCCCGTAATAGTAGTTGATTTTGGTACTGCCACGACTTTTGACTATATCAACAAAGACGGTGATTATGAGGGTGGTGTTATCGCTCCTGGTATCGGCATTTGTATAGACGCTCTTTTTAATAAGGCAGCCAAGCTTTCTAAAGTGGAATATGTTAAGCCGCCTAAGGTTATAGGCACTAACACAGTAAACAGTATGCAGTCTGGTTTTTATTACGGCTTTGCTGGTCAGGTAGATTATATTTTAGAGAAAATGAGCCAGGAAATAGGGGAAGACAATATTAAGGTTGTGGCCACTGGCGGCTATGGACGCTTAGTGGAGCGTGAAAGTAAATATATCCAGAAGGTTGAGCCTTTGCTTACCCTCTATGGCCTAAAAATGATTTATGATGAAAATTTGTGATCTTTCTATCGGTGCTTATCGGTTAAAAAATAGAGTATTGACAGCTCCTTTAGCTGGTATAACTGATAAGGTTTATCGTGGTATCCTTAGGGAGATGGGAGCTGGATTTTGTTTCACGGAGATGGTATGCGCCAAAGCCCTTATATATCAAAACAAAAAGACTCATGCTATTATGGATATTAGCGGCGAAGAGTCTTTCTGTGGCATACAGCTTTTTGGCTCTGAACCAGAGGAAATGGCTGAAGCCGCCAGAATGGCTGTTCAGGAAGGAGCGCCGCTTATAGACATTAATATGGGTTGTCCAGTTCCTAAGGTGGTCAATAATAAAGAAGGTGCCGGTCTGCTGCGGGATATACCCAGAGCTTTGCGTATTACTGAGGCGGTGGCTAAGGCGGTTGACGTGCCTGTAACGGTAAAATTAAGGAAAGGCTTTGCTGGTGAAGGTGCTGGTTTAAAGCTGGCCTTGTCTTTACCACAGGCGGGAGCCGCGGCTTTAACTCTTCATGGCAGAGATAGGGTAGATTATTACAGCGGCCAAGCTGACTGGGACTGCATTAAATGGTTGAAGGAAGAGGTAAAAGTGCCGGTAATAGGCAACGGAGATATATTTACAGCTGATGATGCGATATCCATGTTAAACTACACTCACTGTGATGGAGTAATGGTGGCGCGCGGAATGTTGGGTAATCCCTGGCTGATCCGGGATATTGTAGCTGTTCTCGGCGGTTCTCCTCTGCCCCAGCCTATTACAGCGGCGGAGCGTTTGGCAATGGCTGTGCGTCATTTGGAAGGATCTTGTGATTTATATGGTGATTGGCTTGGCATCCGCAATATGCGGAAGTTTTTAGGCTGGTATTTAAAGGGTTTTCCCAAAGCGGCAAAAGATAGGGCCAAGATAAATACTCTTACGGATAAGAATGAAATTAAAGAATTTTTGTTAAAGATCGGTGAGGATAACAGGGATAAGGTGATAGAATTTAGATGATCAGCTAATTATGTATTGTGATATGGCGGCTTATTGATAAGCTCCCTGTGTATAACACTATGGGTATTTATCTGGAGAGGTATTGAAAAAAAAGTATTATTTTAAGTTACTGTGAATAAAAACTTGACTTTTTTCAGTAAGGTAAATATAATAATAAATTGATAATGAATAGGCGGTCTGTCGGCATGATAAGGCTGCCTATTCAATAATTTTATAAAACTCAAAGGAGCAGTATCATGAGTGATGAACAAGAAGTCTTACTAACGGCGGAAGGTCTTAAACGTTTAGAGGAAGAATTGGAAAATTTAAAAACTACCCGTCGTAAAGAAGTTGCAGCCCGTAT
>CAWVFN010000061.1:0-82355 GCA_963928475.1 Bacillota bacterium | reverse complement strand
AGCAGCTACACCGTAACGTGACGATAAAATACGGTCAAAGGGAGCCGGGCTGCCTCCTCTCTGCAAATGTCCCAATACTGTATTCCTCACTTCTAAATCACTTATCTCAGTAAGTATCTGACGCAATGCCTCTCCAGCACCGCCCAAACGATAGCGATTATATTCATTTCCCTCATTCTCAGCGGCTACCACCTGATGCCCCTGAATTTTACAGCCTTCGGCTATAACAATAATACTAAAATCATTACCCAGGGCTCGGCGCTTGTTGATCTTAGCCATAATATTATCAATAGTAAAGGGAATTTCCGGAATCAAAATAACATCAGCGCCTCCGGCTATACCAGCATATAAAGTAATAAAACCAGCATCTCTGCCCATTAGTTCTAAAATCATGACCCTATGATGGCTTTCCGCTGTGGTATGCAGTTTATCAATAGCATCAGTAGCTGTGTTCACCGCCGTCTCAAAACCAAAGGTCTGGTCTGTGGAATTTAAATCGTTATCTATGGTTTTCGGCACACCTACAACTTTAAGACCTTTCATGGCCAATTCGTGAGTAATGGACATAGTACCGTCACCGCCCACTACTATCAAACAGTCCAGGGATAAAGCAGAAGCGTTAGCGATGAGTGCATCACTGACGTCTTTATACTCATTATCACCTTTACCTTTATAATGAAAAGGATTGTCCCTGTTAGTGGTACCTAAAACAGTACCTCCCTTTGGCAGTATACCACGGATCTTTTTAGGTGTTAAAACCTCATAGTCCAATTCTATGAGTCCCTTATAACCCTGATAAAAGCCATAAATCTCGATATTCTTTTGATAAGCCGCTTTGACAACTCCCCGTAAAACACCATTCAGGCCAGGACAGTCGCCGCCGCCGTTTAATATTCCAAAACGCATACTATCTCCTTCATCTGCCGTTTTAAAGTTATTCGTTATATCAATATCATTATACTATGAAGAATTATAAAAGAAAAGCAGTATTAATAATCCCCTTAAAGCTTTATTATTTAGAATACAATAGATAAAAATCTACAATGTTTAGCAAAATAATTTTTATTTACAGTGGATAAAGGATAGCGGGCACAAAAATATAGCATTGCTCTTTTACTTTTTAGTTACTTGATTAATGGGTTTCTCATAATTCAGAAAGGTGAAACTCTACGATATCCGTAATAGTCTATGGTGTTGTTATAATATTACTTTTCTTTTCCTTATCAATAATAGATAAATATTGTCAGGCAATATTCATCTCAAAGGCTAAGTAGTATTAACTGTATCCGAGTAATTCCCTTTTTCCCACATAGAGTTCCCAACCGCTTACTTTTCAAGGTCATTAAAAACCTTACTAAGGTTTTTAAAAACATAGCCTACTATTCTTTTTGCGACTTCCTCATTAACTTCTGTTGATAGATCACTTCCTTGCATATATTTTATAAACCTATCTGTTATAACCTTGTAATAGGTTTTTTCTCCCGGAGTGGTCAGTTCTAAAACAAACGGTAACCGTCCGTTTTTAGCCGCATTTTCAAGGGCTTTTGGGGTTGTTTTAAGTAATTTTGCCGTTTTAGTAAGTGATATAGTGTCGGGATAGTCTGATTTTAATTTTGCGTAGTCAATCATTTTGATTACCTCCTTTTTGTATTGTTAAGATATAATCAGTCCTCGTTGTTTGTAGTGTTTTCTGTCTCCTGACAAGAGACTTGTTTCGCAAAAAAATTTCTTTTGGGTCGCCGATGTCTAAAATGTCCATCATGGCTTCAATTTCATTACTGTTAAAATTCCTTTTCTCATTTTATCGTAAAATGTTTTTGGAGTAATGCCAAGTTCAGAGGTAAGACCCGATTGTGTGAAACCTTTTTCCACTATCCTACCACGTAATCTATCTACAGATATCATTATTATGCCCTCCCTTCTATTGTAGCCTATTGTGATACAATAATAGCACGACATCTGTCTCCTGTCAATAGCTTTTTATAAAAAATGTTGCATTGTATGAGAAATATGTTATAATAGGTTTAAGAAGGAGGATTTTATATGGCTATTAAGGACAATATCAAAAAAAAGAGAAAAGAACGCAAAATGACTTTAGAAGATGTTGCAAAAATAGTAGGAGTAACAAGACAGACCGTGCAAAAATATGAAAGCGGCGTTGTTTCTAATATCCCCTCAGACAAAATAGAATTGTTGGCAAAAGCACTTCACACAACACCGGCTTATATAATGGGGTGGGAAAGTGACGAACAGGACTTTCTTTCGGTTCCCAATATTGAGCCAATGCCACAACTAAAAAAAGTCCCGTTATTAGGGACTATCGCTTGTGGAAAACCGATTTTAGACGAGGAAAATATAGAGGGATATGTAGATGTACCCACCTATGTAAAATGTGATTTTACACTGAAATGTAAGGGTGACAGCATGGTCAACGCTCGGATTTATGACGGTGATATTGTTTGTGTTAAGCAGCAGCCAATTGTAGAAAACGGGGAGATTGCCGCTGTTCTTATCGACAATGAGGTCGCTCTAAAAAGATTTTATAAATATGATGATTTAGTAATCTTGATGGCCGACAGCCAAAACTTTAAGGATTTAGAGTTTAGAAAAAACCAGATTGATGATATCTGCGTAATCGGTAAAGCTACACACTTTATAAGCTTGGTAAAATAGAATAAAATACAATAGATAAAATACCATAAATAACAGGCTGATGAGCTAAATAAAGCAATAAGGCATGCCGTCCCAAAAAAGCCAAGGGTTTACAGGTATAACTGAGATATTGCTGAAAAATACAGTTATCCTTCATAGAGCGATAAAAACAACAACCAGCTAAAAATAAGAAATACCAGGGGAAAAAGGGAAAATAATCAACGGAAACAAAATCCTCCGGCGGTAAACCGCCAAATACGCCCAGTACACCAAAGGCGACATTGCTGTTGATAACCTCCTTGATTCCCTCTCCTAACATGATTTCCAGCGAATCTAAAGACAGCAAAAGAATAAAAACAATAAAAGAAACAATAAGCACTTTCGTGTCAGACCAGCCAAAACGGCGTAACAACTTTTCTGTCAGTATCTGGCAAAGGATAGCTATACCTAAAAAGGAAAGCACGCCAAAAATTATTGGAGCTTCCGGCATGATGAATAAAGTCACTCCCGTTATAACCAAGCCCCAAAAAGTCAGTATAATTCCTTTTTTTAGGTGGTTCTTACCTAAATTCCAACACATTCCAGCTAAAAAAATAAATGTCCAGCAAATACTTTGCTGCCACAAAAATCCCAAACCACTGTTAAACCAGGCAATAGAAACGGAAAACATATAGACTAAATCATAACAAAAATGATACAAGACCATGCTAACCACAGCTATACCGCGAACAGTATCTAAAAGTCCATATCTTTGAAACATTGTATTTCCCCATAAAAAAATTAACTTAATTATATACCATTAACCCAAAAAACAAAAGGAAATCTTCATAAATCGAGACAAAATCCTAAAAAATTATAGTACCTTTTTATCTGCCTAAGAAACAAAAAAGTCCCCGGCAGCGCCTAAAGGGTCTCTGCCGGAGACTTTAATATTATATCCTAAAAAATAATACTTATTTTACTTTAATGGTAGGTTTAATAAAGGGCATCATTTTACGCAGTTCAGCACCGACTTTTTCTACCTGATGTTCCTTGCCCTGACGCTGCAAAGCGTTATAGCGAGGACGACCAGCCTGATTTTCCAGGATCCATTGTTTAGCGAAGGTACCGTCTTGGATATCTTTGAGAGCCTTTTTCATATTGGCCTTGACATCGGGAGTAACGATGTTGGGTCCTACAGAAATATCGCCCCATTCCGCTGTATCGCTAATGGAATAACGCATGGTAGCAAGACCGCCTTCATAAATAAGGTCAACGATAAGTTTCAATTCGTGTACACATTCAAAATAAGCGATTTCAGGCTGATAACCAGCTTCTACCAAAGTTTCAAAACCAGAAATCAGCAAATGGCTCAAACCACCGCATAAAACTGTCTGTTCACCAAAAAGATCTGTTTCGGTTTCTTCTTTAAAAGTAGTCTCAATAACACCGGCTCTGGTACCGCCTATACCTTTTGCCCAAGCCAAAGCTATATCCTTGGCCTTGCCGGAATAGTCCTGTTCCACCGCAATGAGATCAGGAACGCCGCTGCCTTCCACATAGGTACGTCTTACTAAATGACCCGGTCCTTTAGGAGCAACCATAATAACATCAACATTTTCCGGAGGTACAATCTGTTTAAAATGAATGTTAAAGCCATGGGAGAATACCAAAACTTTACCTTCGGTCATATGTTCGGCAATATCACTTTTATAAATACGAGCCTGCAGTTCATCGGGAGTAAGAATCTGGATGACATCAGCCTTTGCCGCCAGTTCAGGAGTAGTCATAATCGTCATACCATCTTCTACTGCCTGTTTCCAGTTTACGCTATCGGGAACATCGGCAACGATAACATTAAGACCGCTTTCTTTCAAATTTTGTGCTTGAGCATGACCTTGAGAGCCATAGCCCACAACGCCAATGGTTTTACCTTCCAAAAAGGCAAGATCGGCGTCACTGTCATAGTACATCTTAGCCATTTTTATTCCTCCTTATAAATATATCAATAAAATATATACTAACATATAAAATTGTTTAATAGATTTATTATAGCACTTTTTATAGAAAAGTAAATGATTTTTTTGTTCTCTTACCCTTTAAATAATCGCTCTAAGATAAATATATATTTATTCTCAAAAGAAAACCTGTATACCCTTGGGGGATACAGGTTAAATATTCAATGATTTTTACACCATTCTCAGAAAGGCAGTTCATCTTGAGGATCAAGACCATCAGTCTCTTTTTTATCGCTTTGCCTTTCTTGTGATTTATCAGCGGTTTCATCCTTAGACTGAGTTTTTTCTGCCGGAGCTTTGTCAACATAATCCGCCATCTCCTCTGGAGAAACAGCCTCTCCAACTTCAGCTTGCTGTTTTTCTCTATCGGTAAACAAGGTGTATTCACTGATAAAGGTCATATCTACTCGCCCAACCGCTCCATTACGGTGTTTGGCAATTATGACCTTGGCCAGATTCTTATCTTCAATCTCAGGATTATAGTAAGCAGGACGGTGGATAAATAAAACAATATCCGCGTCTTGTTCCAGGGCACCAGATTCCCGCAAGTGACTGAGATCCGGCTCCTTAGTGTTGGATGCGTTTTCACCCCTCACCGCTGTACGGTTAAGCTGCGATATCAAAATAATAGGCACATCTAATTCCTTAGCCATCGCCTTGATATTACGGGATATTTCTGATATCTGCTGCTGTCTGTTATCACTTCTAGCTAAAACCGAGGAAGCCTGCATCAAACCTACATAGTCAATAACAATAAGGTCGAGGCCTTTTTCCCGTTTAAGGCGTCTCACCTTACCCCTGATCTCAGCTACGGTAATATTAGGAGTATCATCAATATACATATTGCTGGCAGCAATATCTGACATAGCGTCTGATAGGCGCTTCATTTCCGCCGCAGTAATTTTATCCAGTTTCTTTACGTGTTCAGTATTTACCTTGGCAGTAGATACCAGCATCCTGGCGGCTAATTGTTCCGCTGACATTTCCAGACTAAAAAAGGCTACGGATTTCTTATATTTTACACTGGCATTAACAGCTAAATTAATACAAAAAGTAGTTTTACCCATACCGGGACGAGCCGCCACGATAATGACATCACTTTTATGCAAGCCGCCTAAATATCTATCTAAATCAAGAAAAGTGGGAATAGTTTCTTCCTCTTGACCCAAATTATCGTAAGCGTTAGCTATAATAGGAGCTATATGCTCTAAAGAAGAATGACTGGCATCCTCTCCTATTTCATATATCTCAGCCTCAGCAGCCTCTAAAATATCAGCGGCGGCAATGTCATCAGCCCTAGCCTGAGAATTCAATCTATCAGCAAAAGCTATTACACTGCGGCGTAAAGCTTTGTCTTTAACTATATTGGCATACTCCATTACCGCGGCTCCGCCAGGAACAGCGTTATAAAGCTCCATTATATACTGCCTGCCGCCTACAGCTTCTAAACAGCCTTGATTTTTTAAAGCCGTAGTCAATAATAGTGTATCTATTGCTTTATTGTCCTCATTTAGCTCTATCAGCGCCATAAATATTTTTCTATGGGCATCCTTATAAAAATCATCAGGACGTAAAACAGCCGCTACAGACAATATAACTTTGGGATCTAAAAGGATAGAGCCTAATACAGCCCTTTCCGCTTCCTCGTCAAAGGGCATGCCTAAAATATCCCCAGACGCCGGCATATTAAATTCCTCCGCCATATTGACCCCTCCTTTCCCCAAAATAAAACCGTGGGTTTATTTGTATTCCGCCGCCAGCTTGGCAAAGGCCGGCAAGGATCTCTCTATCATATCGGTTTTTACACAATAAGAAATACGCACATAACCAGGACAGCCAAAATCATCTCCCGGCACTAAAAGCAATTCATATTTTTTGGCTTTTTCACAAAAGGCATTGGCGTCCTCTTCCAAGGACTGAACAAAAAGATAAAAAGCACCGTCGGGCTTGACATAATTAAAACCTAATTTATCTAATGTTCCAGTTAATAAATCCCGGTTCTTTTTGTAGAAGGACAGATCGGAAGTCTGGCCCACACAACGCCCGACAACCTTTTGGAAAAGGCTGGGAGCACAGACAAAGCCTAAACTGCGGCCAGCACCGCAGACAGCGGCATATACCTGGCGTTCCTGATCCATCCGGGGACACAAAGCTATATAGCCTATGCGCTCTCCCGGCAAGGACAGAGATTTACTGAAAGAATAGCACACTAAAGTATCGTCATAATATTTCGTCACAAAGGGTACTTCCACTTCACCATAAACTAACTCACGGTAAGGTTCGTCAGTAATAAGGTAGATTCTATGTCCGTATTCCTCGGATTTTTGCCGTAAAATCTCACCTAAAGACTGGATAGTAGCCTCAGAATATACAACACCAGAAGGATTATTCGGCGAATTGATAATTACCGCCTTAGTATTTGGCGTAAGAGCGGCACTAAAAGCCGGCAGATCAATTTGAAAATCTTCCCGCCGAGGCGGCAGAATCACCGGTTTCCCTCCCACACTGCGGACAAACACATTATATTCCGGGAAAAAGGGAGCAAAGACAATAACTTCTTCACCAGGCAAAACCACAGCCTTCAAGGATACCATTAATGAAGCCGCCGCGCCGCAGGTCATATAAAAACTATCAGCGGTAAAACTTTCACCGTAAGTTTTATTGAGATAATCCGCCATGGCTTTACGGGTTCCCAGATCACCTTGGGCAGAGGTGTAACCATGCAAAGATAAACTATCCTCATTAGCTAAGAGATCCTGGATAGCGTCTACCACCGATTGAGGCGGCGCTACACCGGGATTGCCCAAACTAAAATCATAAACATTTTCCCCACCTATTTCAGCGGCTCTCTCTTTGCCATACTCAAATAATTCCCGAATTACTGAACGCTTATTTCCGAGTTCCGCCATTTCCTGTGAAATCATATCTATCACTTCCTAATATTTTTCGCCTAAAGCAGTAAAAGCTAAAAAAGTTAACTTATATTATAGCATAAAACAAAAATAAAAAATAGATATTTCTTGAATTTTGTAAAAACCTCTCCTCACAGGAGAACTTTATTCTATCCCTTAAACTGACGGGGAAAAACCTCAGCTAAAGCCTCAGCAACATTTTTAACAGCCACTATTTTCATACCTTTAAGACCTTTAGGCACATCGGCTAAGTTATCATAGGGCATTATTACCTTTTTTACTCCAGCTTGTTTAGCCCCGTAAATCTTTTCAGGTATACCACCAACAGGACATATCTTTCCCCGGATGGATAATTCACCAGTAACAGCTATATTCTGAGGTATACCCCAGCCTTTAAAGGCACTATACAAACTAAGAAAAATACCTAAACCAGCTGAAGGACCATCAATATTACCGCCGCCAACCACGTTAATATGGGCATCATAATTAACAAAATCATTCTCACCTAAAAGACGAAAAACTGAAGCGGCGTTAAACACAGAATCTTTGGCCATAGAGCCGGCTGTATCATTAAAACGTACAGTTCCTTTATCCTTTTCCCCACAAGGAAAGACCGCAGCCTCAATACTGAGAACAGAGCCTAAAAAGCCCAAAACACCTAAGCCAAAAATTTTACCCACTTCCGATGTGTTACGGGACTTATCGTAATTGCGCGGTGATAACCTGGCGTTTCTAAGAACTTCCTCTACAATTTTCTTTCTGATTGTCAACCGCCGCGGCTTTTTGCTCCGCTGTTCATACATGAGCAAACCATAAGCGTCAGACAGTATATTAACAGCTTTTCGACCGTCGGCTGTAGTGTCAGCCACTAATTCAGCAGCGGCAGGATCTAACTTAATACCTAACTTTTCAGCGGCATGATCCAAGATATTCTTAATGTCCTCTGGACTCAAAGGCTCAAAATAAACCTCACCACAGCGGGAACGCAGGGCCGAATTAAGCTCCGAGGCATCTCTGGTAGTGGCGGCAATAAGGATAAAATCCGCAGGCAGACCATGCTCAAATATTTTCTTGATATAGCGAGGTACCTGTGGATCATAAGGATCGTAATAAGATGACTCAAACTCCACTCGTTTATCTTCCAAAACCTTGAGAAGCTTTGTTAAGAGCATAGGGTCCATTTCCCCAATTTCATCAATAAACAATACACCGCCATTGGCCTGAGTCACTAATCCTGGCTTTGGCTCAGGGATGCCGGTTTCCGCTAAATCCCGCTTAGCGCCCTGATAAATAGGATCATGTACTGAACCCAACAAAGGATTAGTAGTTTCCCTGGGATCCCAGCGCAAAGTAGAACCATCTACCTCCACAAAAGGGGCGTCCTCAGGAAAAGGCGACGCGGGTAAAGACTTAGCCGCCTCTAATGCCAAACGGGCGGCAGAAGTTTTGCCCACACCAGGAGGGCCATATAAAATTACATGCTGAGGATAAGGAGAAGCCAGTTTGCCCAATAGGGCACTGACTGCTTTTTCCTGGCCAACCACTTCCTCTAAGCTGCCTGGACGCAGGGCGTCCATGGCCGAAGGCGAAATCCTTTTAGCTTCTAAACTTTCTAAATCCTCGTATTTCTTGATGGTGGCAGGATTTTCCGGCCCTGTTTGTTCCTTTAATATCTGGAGTTTGATCTCACGATAATAATCCTCCTGACGCTCCTGCATCTTTTCAGCGATTAATTTTTCAAGTTTATCCTCAATATTATGTTTAGCTATTATCTCAGCGGCGTCCGCCATGAGCCTATCCAAACGCTCCATTATACTTCCTTCACCGCCTGGATAACCGGAATCATAATTAATGATTTTTTCCAGAGCTAAAACTCTATCGCTTAACTCAGGGGATTCCATCAAGGATAACACTTCCAGTTTTGTACCGCGGATAATAATTTGTTCCGCGCCAAATACTTCGTTTAATATCCTCTCCAGAGCGGCAAATTTTTCTTCCGCCTCTTTATTGTTTCCTTGTTTTTCCGTCATAATATCGTCCCTTCGCTTCGGACATACTCAAAAACCGATGACCACCGACGGTCATCGGTTTTTATTACTCTTGTAATCTAACTATTAGAAAAAATTAGGCCTTCTCAACCTTCACTACAACCTCTGTCTTAACTTTCGGATGCAGTTTAACTTTCACTTTATAGGTACCTAAGGTTTTAATATGATCATCCATTTCCACGTTGCGCTTATCTATTTTCACTTTATAAGCCTCTTCCATGGCTTCAGCCACGTCTTTATTGGTAATGGAACCAAAAAGACGTTCACCTTCCCCGGTTTTCGCTTTTAATACAAATTCTTGATCCTTCAATTCCTTAGCTAATTCCTGAGCCCTGGCTAAATCCGCCGCTGCTTTGGCGTCAGCCTTTTCCTTGTTGCGCTGCCATTGTTTCATATTAGCGGCGTCAGCTGGAATAGCTAAATTTTTAGGAAACAGATAGTTTCTGGCATAGCCATCAGCGGCGTTGACTACATCACCTTTTTTGCCGTGACCCTTTACGTCCTCTGTTAATATTACTTTCATAGCGTACACCTCCCGAGTTTTTTATCATAAAATTACTTGTTGTCTTTGTTTTTCTTCGCTTTTCTTAAAGATCCGCGGAAATCCACTAACATATCAGCAGCTCCTAATAACAAAATAAAGGGCAAAGCGAAAGTTATAAAAAATAAACACAGTACCCAAATAATTACTTTTGTAGCGCAGCCTAAATGCCAGGTTTGAAACAAATAGGTTATTAAGGCAATACCTGAAATTAAAAATACAGGCAGATAAATATATAGTATATTCTGAGCAATGGCGAAATAATAGCCGCCATCCAGTTGTTCTCCCATTAAATAACCGAGAAGTACCGGCACCATGCCCCACAATAACCACCACGGCAAATGCCACTCGTGAAAAGGCGGCAAAGTTCTAAGACTAAAGCCCAGTTGTCTTAAAACAAAATTTCCTAAAATATAGTTTAAACCAGCTATGACCATGGCAGACAAAATAAAGGCACCAGGTAATAAACGACAAAATAGCGCTGTCATAGTATCTATATACTCTGCCTCAGACATTCCCTGAGGCAACATTTGACTGAGAAGCCCCATGTCCTCGTATTCTCCCAGGACCTCCTGAAATGATTGCTCTATATCCGCCAGCAAACTGTTCCAGGGCAAAACATCTGTAACAGAAGCTAAAGCTAAAACAGCAATTACGATGACTCCAGCGGCAACAGAACCGCCAAAGAGAGTCTTGGCCGGGGAGAAACCACGCTTAAAGGCAAAACCATAAAAAAGGCCAAGAACAGCAATAAAATAAGCGAAAATTAACCCAACAACAGAACCCCACAAGAAAAAAGATACAACACTGACAGCCATACCAGTAACACAGCCAACAGTTATACCGCGCCGCAAAACAAGGAGACTCAGGGGCAAAGTTCCAAAAAGCAGGGCAAAGGTTCCCAACACTGGCACATAGGCGAAAATCAAGGCTAAAACCAAAGACAATATTAAAGCAAAGAGACAGTCCGTCACCACATAAACGGCACCAGGCTTGATTTCTGTGAGAGACACTCTATCACTCCCCATAAATACACAATCTATAGTATTATAGATAAGCCCCGATTAATAATCGGGGCTTAAAAACTTCAATTACTCTGTGGTATAAGGCAATAAGGCAATCTGTCTTGCGCGCTTAATCGCCAGAGTCAAAGCTCTCTGGTGTTTAGCGCAATTACCAGATATTCTTCTGGGTAAAATCTTACCCCGTTCGCTCACATATTTTTTCAAGCGATTTACATCTTTATAATCAATATAGTCTACTTTGTCCACACAAAAGGCACAGACTTTTCTTCTTACTCTGCGGCCGCCGCGGGGACGAGACATTCTTTCAGCCATGCGAATTCTCCTTTCTTAAAAGGGCATATCATCTAAGGGAGCCATTTCTACCTCAGACATATCAGGATTATAGCCACTGCCGGAACCGGAATCTTTAGGCGAAAGGAAACGAACATTTTCAGCCACTACTTCAGCGGCTACGCGTCTGGTGCCGTCCTGAGCCTGATAATTTCTCATCTGCAAGCGACCGTCAACTGCAGCCAGCTTACCCTTGGACAGATAACGTCCGCAGGTTTCAGCTAATTGACGCCAGACCACTACAGGGATAAAATCGGTTTCCTTTTCTCCGGCAGCGGTCTTATAGTTCCGGTCCACAGCTAAAGTAAAGGTAGCTACCGGTATGCCGCTGGCAGTAGAACGCAATTCCGGATCTCGTGTTAAACGGCCAATTATTACTATTCTATTAAGCATATTAACACCTGATTTCTTTATTCACCTTCCCGGATAACCAGGAATCTAATAACTTCGTCAGAAATTTTGAAATTTCTTTCGAGTTCTTTAGGAAGTTCAGTACCGCCTGTGAAATAGCAAAGTACATAATAACCTTCCCGCAATTTTTTTACCTCATAGGCTAAACGTCTTTTTCCCCAATGTTCCACTTTGGTGACTTCGCCACCATTAGCGGCAATAATACCGGAGAATTTTTCAACCGCGGCGTTTACCTGTTCCTCATCCATTTCCGGACGAAGCACATACATGGTTTCATAATTGCGCATCCTAAAACACCTCCTCCCTCTGGACTAACGGCCCCTGATTCTTTTAAAATCTCCCGGGGCAGGGATAACTATGATATTATAGCATATGTTTTTACTTTATGCAATAGTTTTATTGCTTTTCAGAGGAGGTGGTTACAATTTTTTTCAGCCGCCGTTCTACCTCACTCCGAGGCAGCATCACACAGTGACCGCAGGTAAGACATTTAAGGCGCAAATCAGCGCCTAAACGGATAATCTCCCACTCATAACCGCCACAGGGATGAGGTTTCTTTAAACGAATAATGTCACCAACGCGGAAATCTATCACTGTTCTTCCTCCTCGCCATTACCAACAGACGGATCCCGGATAATTTCATAAACAGGAAAGGGAATCTTAATGCCGCCTTCATCAAGGGCTTGTTTAATGGCTTTACGCAAACCCCGTTCCACATCCCATTGACGCATAGGTATTGTATAGGCAATAAGACGTAAAGTAACAGAGCTGTCCATTAAAGCCTGTACCCCTAAAACAGAAGGAGACTCGGCGAAATCATCCTTATTTAACCGATAATACTCATCTGCCGCCTTTTTCATAATCTCCTCAGCGGCGTCTATATCGCTGTCATAAGATACCGCCTGATCAATTATTACCCTGATATTATTACGGCAATAATTAGATACGTCAACTATGGAGCCGTTGGGAATGATATATAACTCACCATCGGCGCCGTTGAGCTTCGTAATCCTGATTCCCACCTCCGCTACGGTACCTAAATGATTATTAATTGAGACGTACTCACCTACGTTATATTGATCTTCCAGAATGATAAAGAATCCGGTAAAAACATCCTTAACCAGAGCCTGAGCCCCAAAGCTAACAGCCAGTCCCACAACGCCAGCGGCAGCCAAAATAGAAGCTACATTAACACCGAATTGCCCCAGAATTATCACAGCTACAATAAAAACCAATACATATTTGATGATACTGTTGATAAGATGGTTCAGGGTCATACGTCTATTATTACTGTCAGCACGCTGAGAAAGACGATTATTAAAGGTGCGGTTCACTAAACCAGAGCTTATTTTATATATTAGAAATCCCAGTATAATTGTAATAACGATAGTTATTAAACTGGCAAGACCGGGAATATCATTTATTTTTGTCACTAAATCAGACCACATATCATGACATCCTTTGTAATATTTCCTTGAGGGAACTCTCTATGATACCGCCTCTTTTAGCAGAAGCCTCTATCTGATCACGGTATTCATAGGCTCCAGCTTTTTCCAAAGCTGAGGCGGCTTTTACCACCAAACGCCAATCATCACCCTCTAAGAAAGAAGCCAGCCTCTTATTCCCTTCAGACGTGGGAAATTTACCTAAAAGCTCCAAAGCCTCAGGTAAATCATCTTTATCTAATTGAGGCAGAAGTTCCAATAAAATAGCTGTTACCTGTTGCTCATGTCCTCTGCCTACAGCTTCCATAAGTAAAAACAATATTTTTACCGGAATACTCTCATACTCATCTAAATAAGCAGCGCTTTCCCCTGGGAAAAAAGAAAATATTTTCCCTAATACCCAAGGCGCCCCGGGAGATTGTCCCAGAATCAGAGGACGGATATGGGAATTCACAGTATCCCAGCCATCAGCAATAAAGGCTTCTATGGCTCTTTCCGCCTCTAAAGGCTCTATCCTGCCGGCTAAAAGCTGTTTTAGTTCCCTGCTTTTATTTACCGCCTCATGAGGTCTGGGCGCTTCCTGGAATTCCACATTTGAACAAATAACTGATGTTGGTTTTTTCTTTTTACCTTTGAGCTTTTCCCAAAAAGCCATAATCACCTCACAGGGTCACAACTTTGTCAATGCCGTTAATGATGATAAGTATTTCCGATAAAGATGTCAACTCTCCTACACTGATCTGACCATTCAATTCATAGTAATTGACGCTCTCCTGAGAAACCAAAATTTTGGTACCTCGTTTAACTAAGGAATTCAAACAAGCGGAAGTCTCCTTATCTCCCTGAGCCAGATAAACACCTCTGTTGACCAAGATTACATAGTCTGGATGCATACATTTATCATTCATGGCACTAAAAAACTTAGTCAGCAAATCGACGCCTAAGTCTTTATCTCCCTGACCCATGGTATCTGAATCTATAAAATAGCATATAGTGGGATTTTCTCCACCCAAATCCAAAGATTTAGTAGCATACTCCACATCATCTCCAGAATTAGTATCCAAAATCTCCTCATCCACTACAGGCATATTCCAGGGTTTTTCCGCAATTGTCATAATATTATCTCCTTTCCTTCAGCTGCCCGGCTTTAGCTTCTGCCATAAGGACAAACAGCTATACATTTTCCACATATTCTTTTACCGAAAGTCTGTCGTACTTCGGTTAAATAGTCATTACAGCGCTTAAAACTAAATCTTTCCGCTAAATCCTGATCCCGTTGATAAGACTGTCCCAAAATAGCCTGGGCAGGACAAGCCTTAGTACAAGCCTGGCAATCCCCACACTTGTTTTCCACCGGTTCATCACAGTCCATAGAAGTATTGGTTAAAACCGTACCTAAACGCAAACGGGGACCTACCTTCTCATTTACCAGAGAACAGCTCTTGCCGATCCAGCCTAAACCAGCCAATTCCGCCGCCATACGATGACTAAAAATACTCCCCTCTTTTGATTCACCAGCTCTTTGAGAAGCGGGAATGGGAAAAGCTTTAAAACCCTCTTTCACCAAATAATTACAGAGCCGCAGACCTATCTGATTAATTAAAGCGTTGGCTACATCATAATAAGCCAAATAGGTATGACTTGGTCCCGACAATAATTCATCAACTACTGGAGACGGCAGGAAAACGGCAAAGGATACACCTTGATTATAACCTGAAAAAGCTTGACCGTAAATAGTCTCTATCTCCTTTGTAAAAGGCGTTAAGTCAGCGACACCAAAAAGATCTCCGCCCCACTGATCAACCTTATCACGGAGCATATCTTTTAAATCCATATTTCCCTCCTAAGCACAGCACCTGCAAACCTGTTTAAACCTGCCCCTTAGCGTAAATCATCATGGAAAGGACGCATCAGTTCCCCAGCTCGATAGCGTCTAATACCTAAAATCTTAGCGGCTATATAAGCTAAAGGACCGGCTATTATACTAAATAAAGCCCCCATTTTAGCGGCTCCCTGCAAAGAGGGATCACTAAAGGCGGAATTGCAAACAAAGAGAGCAACGGTTAAACCAATACCAGCTATCAGCCCAACCACGGCTAAATCCCGGCGTCCCATCCCTTTAGGCAAATCAAAGCCGGCAATATTGCCAAGATAGCCAAAAAGGAATATACCGCCGCATTTTCCCGCAATTAGGGCGATGAGCACCAAAAAAGTCAGTATGCCCAGATTAGACAATTCCACACCGGCGTTGCAAAGTCCGAAAAAGAATAAGCCATAATCCACCACTGGTTTCCAATGACGGTTAAATTTTTCCAAGGCCCTTTCATCATCCTCATCGTCAATATCGGTGACATCTTCAGGAACTGCCGGTAAAAACGGAATTATCAAAACCAGAGCCAGGGAAGCGTGAATATTAGCGAAATAGAGACCAAGCCAGGCAGGAATACCGCCTAAAAGGAGATACCATATATAAGAATTGACCTTCATAAGCCTTAAAGTTAAGGCCACTGACATCCCTAATAAACATAACAGCAGAAACTGTGGCAACACAGGACCGGAAGGATAAAAAACAGCTATAATAATCAAGCCGACAGCATCATCGGCAATAGCCAGTAAAAGTAAATATTTTATGGCCGGATGACCATCACCAAAAACAAGTTTAGCCGCCAGCCAGGCAATAGCTATATCCGTAGCTGCGGGTATACCCCAGCCGACAGCGTATTCTCCCTTACCTATAAACATATTTAAAAGAAGATACACCGCTACCGGACCAACAACTCCTCCAACCGTGGCGATAAGAGGATTTACCGCCCGCTTTAAGGGATTTAATGAACCTCCGGGCAGTAAAGACTCCACTATCTCCACAGCCGCAGTGGCAAAAAAGAACACCATAAAAACATCCTCTACTAAAAAATGCAGGGTCACATCTTTGAATATAGGGAAGTGAATAAAGTGTTCATATGTGGTTGGGGAAATATTAGCCCAGAACAGAGCGGCAACAATACCTATAATCAGAGGAATAGAGTATTCCTGCGCTATCCTGTGTATTTTTCTCATTATACCTCACTGTAATTACTTTCGTCTATAGCGGAATAAAGTATCATTAATATTATAACACAAAACTTATTAAAATATCGTGTCATTTTGCCGGTATTACAGTTTATTAATTAAAGAACCAGCATAAGCTGCACCAAAACCGTTATCTATATTTACTACGGTAATACCGGAAGCACAGGAGTTAAGCATCGCCAACAATGGCGCTAAACCGCCAAAATTAGCACCGTATCCCACAGAAGTAGGCACCGCTATTATGGGTTTTTTAAATAAACCACCGATCACACTGGGCAGAGCGCCGTCCATGCCAGCTAAGACTATTAGCACTCTGGCCTTTTCTATTTCTTCTCTATATGCCATAAGACGGTGGATACCAGCTACGCCTACATCATAATAACGGCTCACCTTATTTCCCATGATCTCCGCAGTTAAAGCAGCCTCCTCAGCTATGGGCATATCTGAGGTACCAGCGGAAATAACCGCTATGGAACCTTGTGCCTGCCGCTCCTTCTTATAAACAGTGATAATACGGGCTAAGGGATGATAAACCGCTTCTTCGATCTCATCTTTTACCGCCTCGTATACTTCCTCGTCACACCTAGTGGCTAAAATATTATCATCACTGTTTTTATAAAGCTCCCGCAAAATTGCAGCGGCTTGAGCAGTGGTTTTTCCAGCGCAGTAAATAACTTCAGGAAAACCGCAGCGTTTTTCCCGGGCGTGGTCTACCTTGGCGAAACCCAAATCACGAAAATTCTCCCTGGACCATCTCTCTATGATCTCAGCCTCACTTACCTTATTATCCTTAAAATCCCGCAGCAAACCGCGTAATTCTTTATCATTCATATTTTCACCCACTTGAATTCTGGTTTAAAGCCTAAAAATCCTTATCAATATATTTTACCTTAAAAAGATAAAAAGGTAAATAGTCTTGTAAAACCTCTATTTCTCAGTTATAATAAAATATTGAAAAATATTTGACTCAGGAGGCCAGATACTATGGCGTTATCTTGCGGTATCGTAGGTTTACCCATGACGGGAAAAACCACCTTATTTAACCTATTAACAGGCCAGGAAATGGAAACAAGTACATTCTATACAGGCAAAACCCATGCCAACGAAGGCATAGCCTTTATACCCGATAAAAGAGTCGATTTTTTGGCTGATATGTATAAACCTAAGAAAAAAACCTACGCTCAGCTGGAAGTAATAGATATTCCCGGCTTAGTACAGGGAGCCAGCAAAGGAGAAGGTACCGGTAATAGCTTCTTAAAAGCCATTGGCGAAGCGGATATCTTAGTACATGTCCTGCGAGCCTTTGAAAACGATGACATCATCCATGTAGACGACAGCATAGATATAAAACGGGATATAGATACTATCGACACAGAACTCCTCCTGGCCGACTTGGATATATGCGAAACCAGACTCTCACGCATAAAAAGCCAGAGCAAAAAAAAGATAGAAAATCAATTGGAAGAGCCGGTTTTGGAAAAAATCAAAGCCGCTCTGGAAGAAGAAATCCCCATGAGTTCTTTAGAGCTCAGTGAGGAAGAGTTAGAAGCTGTAGTACATCTTTCTTTTCTCACCAATAAACCCATGGTTTTAGTGGTAAATCTGGATGAGGAACAATTTAAAAGCGGCGAATATCCCAATAAAGACTACTTATACCAGTACGCTAAAGACACAAAAAGAGAACTTTTAGAAATATGCGCTCAAACCGAAGGGGAAATAGCACAGCTGGAGGAAGAGGACAGAGACATCTTTTTAGAGGATCTCAATATTACTGAACCGGGCATTAACCGCCTTGCTCAAACAGTTTACAAAAGTTTGGGACTCATCTCTTTCCTCACCGCCGGTGAAGACGAGGTAAAAGCCTGGACCATAAGACAAGGATTAACAGCGAAAAAAGCGGCTGGGAAAATCCACTCCGATATTGAACGAGGCTTTATCAGAGCTGAACTCATAGCCTACGATGATTTAGTAAAATGCCAAACCATGGCTAAAGGTAAAGAACAGGGACTTCTGCGTTTAGAAGGGAAAGAATACATAATGGCTGACGGCGATATAGTCAATTTCCGTTTTAACGTTTAAGGAGATGTTAATGAAATCAGTAACTATCTATACCGACGGAGCCTGCTCCGGCAACCCGGGGCCCGGCGGCTGGGGCGCTATTCTGGAATTTAAAGGCATACGCAAAGAGATAAGCGGTTATGATCCCTGCACCACCAATAATATTATGGAACTTACCGCGGCGCTGGAAAGTCTGAAAAGACTAAAGGAACCCTGCCAGGTTTGTCTCTACAGCGACAGCGCCTATCTTATACGCGGCTTTAACGATGGCTGGATATATAATTGGCAAAAAAATTCCTGGCTTAACAGTAAAAAAGAGCCAGTAGCCAATAAGGAATTATGGCAGGAACTGATCCTGCAAAATGAACGGCACCAAATAACCTGGATAAAAGTTAAAGGACACAGTGATAACCAACTCAATAACCGCTGCGATGAACTGGCCACCGGAGAAATAAAAAAACATAAAAATATATAAATTACGCCCTGTAAAACAGGGCGTTTTTTAGTAAGCTGATTTTCCGCCTTATTCCAGCAAGGCAAAGCCATAATCCATCATTTTGGTACAATCCTCATAGCGCTGAGAGCTGTTTAAGGCGACAACTAATAAACTATCCCCATCTCTCTGAGCCGTGGCAATCAAACATTTACCAGCCATGTCAGTAGTACCTGTTTTTAATCCCGTCGCTCCGGCATAGGAAAAAATAAAGCGGTTTATATTGGTTAAAGGTAATTCTTTTTTAGGCTCAAACCAGGCAAAAGTATGACTCGCCGTGCCGGCAATAGCAGCCAGCTTATCCTCAGACATAAAAGCCGCTCCGATAATAGCTAAATCATAGGCCGTAGTCTTCTGCGCTGTATCAGAATAACCATTAGAGTTAATGGAAACAGTGTCTACAGCTCCTAAGGCCCAAGCTTTTTTATCCATAAGCTTACAATAGAAATCCTCATCTGAGGTTAAATAATCAGCCATGGCTACAGCGGCGTCATTAGCGGAATATAACATCATGCCATAAATCAGTTCCCCAGTCTCAACAATATCTCCAGAATGCAAACCTAAAAGCTGACCAGCGTAAAGATGATCAACTAAAGGACCTATAGACGCCTTATCACTAAAATCTATATAAGGATAAGCTGTAAGTATGTTCAACAGTTTAATTAAACTGGCGGGAGCCATAGGCGCCCAGCCTTCCTTCTCCCAGAGTACCTGGTTATTTTCTAAATTCAGAATCAAACCGGCATCAGCCTTTATCTCCGGCGGCACCAGGGAATCATCAGCCGCAGCTCCCCAACAGCCAAAAAATACAGAACAAAACACCGTCATAATTATTATTGAGATCTTTTTTTTCATCGCTACACCTCTATTAATATTTAGTATGACGGCGCAAAAATATTACTTATCCTAATCTATTTTTTCTCCGCCTCCTTAAGTTTATTATCGAAGTAAGCCTTATTATGGAGATAGGAAGGATCATCAGGACGAACTTTACCAGCCGCCTCATTGGCGGCAGCGGCCTCGGCTAACCGTCCCAACTTATCATAAATCACAGCCAACTGTATATTAGGTATATAATCATAACAAGCTAAAGAAACAAAGGCGCCGGGATGAGCCTGGGCATCGCAGTCTAAAGCCGTCCTGTACCAAAACTCACTTTGACGCCAACCAGAATGACGCAGCCACCAACTGCCTATGGCACAACACAACTCCGCTCTGGGCTCATCATATGATAAGGATTTAAGCAAAGATTCTATCTCCCCTCTCTCATCACCTATACTCTGATAACAGCGAGATAAATCCAAACAAGCACTGACCTGGTTCTCTAACCAGGCACCGGGGGTAACCAAAAAATCCTCTAAAACCCTAATGGCCTGGGACCAAAGATTATGAAACATCAATTCGCGTCCATAATAAAACTTTTCCCGAGGCTCTAAAGTTTTGCCCATCGCTATCTGCTTCTCATAGATGCGCAAATTACGGTCAGGATCACCTGCACCCTCCTTACGATGGGTTATAGCAATATCCGTATCTAAAACCTTGCCCCTGGGTGTAATGGCCTCATGAACAGCTCCCTGCCACTGAAAATTATCGCGGCGGCGTAAAAGACGCTCTCTCCTGTAAGAAAAAGTCACTTTACCCTTTCTATCAAAACCAGCGTTATACAACATATTGACAACAGAAATATCAGAAGATAAAACTTCCTTTAAATTTCTAAACTTCTCTCTGTCCTCCGGCTCCAGTACATCATCAGCGTCTAACCAAAGAATATAATCCATAGCGGCCTTAGAAAAAGAAAAATTACGGGCCGCGCTGAAATTATCGCGCCAAGGATATGAAAAAATCTTGGCGCCTCGCTTCCGGGCTACATCTATAGTATCATCCTCAGAACCAGTATCAACTACTATAATCTCATCTACCAAATCTTTTATAGAATCAAGACAGCGGCCTAAAACACCGCTTTCATTCTTTACTATCATACACAGGCTAATCGTTATCATTTCATACCCCCTATTTTTCTCAAAAATCCGCACAAAAAAGAAGGATAAACCATATTGTAAAGAAGAGAGGACCAACACCTTCTCTAAAAATCATATGAAATGAGTGATGAATTTGCCAAACTATAACAAATATAACAGGCTCATCCCTGTAAATAATGTTGTCTCCGGGCAAGGAGGAAATCGTTGCTGCCCTTGTGTTATCCAGGGCCCTACAGGTCCCCGCGGTCCTATGGGACCCCGTGGTCCCCAAGGGGTGCAGGGTATACAGGGCGTTCAGGGACCTATAGGACCTACCGGTCCACGAGGTCCTAGAGGCTGTCCCGGTTATAGGGGAAGTACAGGTCCTACCGGTGCTACCGGCGCTACTGGTCCCACCGGTCCTACCGGCGCTACCGGCGCTCAAGGTTCCCAAGGTATACAAGGACTTCAGGGAGCCACTGGCGCTACCGGCCCTACAGGCAACACCGGCGCCACCGGAGCTACTGGACCCCAAGGTGTTCAGGGCATACAGGGACTTCAGGGTGATCCTGGTGCTACTGGCCCCACCGGCGCCACTGGACCTACCGGCGCTGCTGGAGCTACTGGACCTACCGGACCCACCGGCGCTGCTGGAGCTACTGGACCTACCGGACCCACCGGCGCTGAGGGCGCTACCGGCGCTACTGGTCCCACAGGTCCTACCGGGCCTACTGGACCCACTGGACCTACCGGAGAACCAGGCCCAGGTTTAAGCGATGCTACCGTCTTCAGCCCCAGCGCCAGATATCTACAAGGCGACTTGGTATTCTACAATGACTCTTTGTACCAAGTAGGTATTGACGATCCTACTGGTACACCTGGTTCCTCCACTGACTATCAATTAGTCTCTGTTGCCGGACCCACTGGTGCTACCGGTGCTACTGGTGCTACTGGACCCGCCGGCACTGACGGCGCTACTGGACCTACAGGTCCTACAGGTGCTGACGGCGCTACCGGTGCTACTGGACCCACTGGTCCTACAGGTCCTACTGGAGAAACTGGTCCCACCGGTCCTACCGGGGAAACTGGTCCCACCGGTCCTACTGGAGAAACTGGCCCCACCGGTCCCACTGGAGAAACTGGTCCCACCGGTCCCACTGGAGAAACTGGTCCCACCGGTCCTACCGGGGAAACTGGCCCCACCGGTCCTACCGGACCTACTGGACCCACTGGACCTACTGGCGATCAAGGTATACAGGGCCTCCAGGGTGATACTGGCGCTACCGGTCCCACTGGGGAAACTGGCCCTACCGGTCCTACCGGAGAAACTGGCCCCACCGGTCCTACCGGGGAAACTGGCCCCACTGGTCCTACCGGACCTACCGGACCCACTGGCCCTACTGGCGGCGCCGGAGTGTTAGCTACATCCTACGCTTCTCTGGCACGAAATGGTTCTCTGGCCGTAGACCCTCAAACAAAGGCCATTCCTTTCAACTACGAATTCCACTATCCCAGCAACGCCTTTACCACCGATAATTCAGAAGTAACAATAAATGAACCTGGTATATACCTGGTTATGTTCTCTGTCAATATTCCCAAGGATAAATTGGTTAATACCAACATAGTCCTGCAATCAGATAATAAAAACATTGCTGAAACCTATACTCTGCTGCAGAAAACTAATACGGGAATGCCGGAACACCTTTCCGGTCATACCATTCTGGAAATAGATTCGCCTACAGTGCTAAAATTAGCGACTACTTCCCATGTTAACATAACCAGTGATGATAACTTTACTCTGGCTAAATTAACAATAGTGAGAATTCTCTAATCTGTAAAAAGAAAAAAAGCAGCGGCTTAGCCGCTGCTTTTTTATTGTTAAAATAAATACAATTACTCAGATTCTTCCTGGGTTACTGGTTCCTCATATGTCGGTTCAGGTTCAACAATAGTAATAGTTTTAGAAACAGGATCAGAAACAGCCCCTTTATCATCCATTACTGTAAGAGTGATTGTGACTTCTCCCGGTTCCTCAAAATATTCCTGATGATTTTCCCAGGTCCACTCAACTATTTCATCGCCGTCAGGATCTTCCGCCTCAGCTTGGTAGGTAACGGTCTCGCCAACCTCATAAGTATCCTTATCCGTAGTTAAGGTAGCGGTAGGAGCTTTGTTATCGCTGTCATCGGTAAAAACATATACCCGTGAAATAGAGGCGGCATAAGCTGTTTTATAACCAAAATCATGACAAAAAGCAACTAAAGGAACGTAAACAACGCCATCTTTAACAACAGCCGCCGCCGGCCATTCCTCGGACTCGCCATTTACTTCCACATTGGGATCACCAACAGTAAATTTAAGCTTAACGCCATTTCCTTTCACTGTGGCCTTATCATCGCCTTCCTTCATTTTAACAGTGACAGACAGGATTTCACCAATACCATTCAGGGGAGCCATAGCCGTACCATCTTCTTCGTAAACGGAATTATCCATAGTCACAGCTTCATTGCCTATTGTCGCGGTAGCAGAGTTAAAGGTAAAGGAAGCAGTTAAAGGATCATTGCCGCCAAAGGTAGAATACAAGGCGGCAAAAAGGGCAATCGCCAGAATAACTACTGCAATACCAATCACTACGGCTTTACCGGTTCCGCTTTTCCGTTTTTTTGCCGCTTTATGACGGGGAGCATTAGGTACTTTAGTATCCCTGCTGCTTGTCCGCTCCTTAATATCGGCAAACTGCTTATTTTCTGCGGCTTTTTTATTCCTTTCTTCCTGGGTTTCAGGAGGATCAGCCTGTACTGAAACAGGACTATTTTCCTCTTTATTATAGGCCTGGGTCATAGCGGCGGAGTTGATCCTTCCTTTACGTTTTTCATAGGCTTCTCTGTTTGAACGTTTTTTCATCTTCAGAACCTCACATCTTAAAATCCTAAATTTTCACCAATGATAACTACGGTAAAATCCATTCCCAGACTTGGGCGTTTCAATATTGTATAGGCACGGCATATACGATCCGGGGAATTACAATCCATACAGCGACCCGTGGAAACACAGGGTGTAGATAGATTCAGCCTTTTGGCATTAGGCGCCGCGGCCAGATTGACGATTCTATCCATAGCCTCTTCAATATCGGCGCATATTTTATTTTTTCCCGCTACCAGAATTACCCGGCGGGGTCCAAAGATCATAGCCGCTACCCTATTGCCTTTACCGTCACAGTTAACCAAGTAACCCTTTTCTGTCAAAGCATTAGTAGAAGTTAGAAATACATCGGCTCGTCCCTCAGCTAAACAAATTTTATGCTTTTCCTCAGGTGTAGCCCCAGTACTGTGATCTAGCACAATGCCGCCGTTTTCCTCTATTTTAGAAGGCAAGTCCAAGGTTTTTATAGTCATAGAACCGCCTATTCCCACTGTTTGGCCAGAAGAAATGCTATTCAATATATATTTAACAGCATCATCCCTGTAGGGAAAATATTTTGCTTTAAAACCATTGTATTCCAGGCTCTTCAAGACCTCCTGGATTCTGCTCTCAACCTGATTTTCCATTTTCTTTCTCCTCTTTTAGGTGATTTTTAAGTAAGATCACGTACCTCTAAATCGTTAATAAACTGCACGGCGGTGCGTCCGGAAAGATTATGCTGCCAACGCACCCAGGTCAGAGCCTCCTGTCTGAGATAATCCTCAGGAATACGCAATCCCCGTCCGGCCGCTAAGTGGCTAACAATATTAAGAAATTCTTCTTGATCCGGGTTCATGTAGGCTATAGTTAAACCAAAACGATGGGATAGAGAAAGAACTTCATCAGAATTTTCCCGGACATTAACTTCCTCGCCTTTGCGCTCGTCCCAGGTTTCCCTAACAAGATGACGTCGGTTGGACGTAGCGTAAATAAGTACATTATCACCGGTTTTAGACAATCCTCCCTCAAGGAAAGCCTTTAAGGTTTTATAATCACCCTCTTCACTATCAAAGGATAAATCATCTATATAAACTATAAAATGGAGGGCAATATCTTCTAAGCAGCGGAAAAGCGCGGGCAGAGAAGGGAGATTATTGCGCTCAATCTCCACTAAGCGTAAACCTTTCGAGTAATATCGAGTGCCAATAGCCTTTATGGTAGATGACTTGCCAGTACCTCTCTCACCATATAAAAGCACGTTATTGGCGGCGGCACCCTTTAAAAACCCCTCAGTATTTCTGCATATTTTTGTCTTTTGTCTCTCATATCCCACCAAATTACTGAATTTAACCAAATCTGGATGTTTTATGGGTATAAGACCATTATCCCAGCGAAAAAAAGGATAAAAAGCAAAATCGCCGTAACCGCGTTTCTTATAATACTCAACCAGATTAATGAGAAAAATATCGGGGTTATCTCTTAAAAAACTCTGGAATAGAGCCTCCTCCCTTTTTTTCCAGCGGCATTTGCTGTTAGCGGGGATATAATCCTCCAGAGCCGCGATACCGCTGTGAGAGGAAAGGCGTTTAATGGTCTCTAATTCCTTTACCGCTATTTGCCATAACTGAGAATTAACTAAGTCATCACCCCGCAAAGCGCCCCTGCTCAGCACATTATCGCTGTAAATGAGACTTTGCAGCAAATGCTTTTTTCGCAAATCACCGCTTATACCCCACTCCTCAGCCCAAGTCAAAAGAGAACTATCGTCTATTTCAAATTCTTCGTTTCGGAATATCAATGTAAATATCGCCTCTGTGTTCAAAAAAATCTTCTGGTTTTCTTCCAGCCGCCGTCAGGAAAAACAAAATAAACACCGGCTAAAGGTACTCTGTTTTTTAATAGGAGACCTTTGGCCTCGTCTCCCTTTTCCCCAGCCACCGCTAAACCAGTGCCGCAGCTGAGACCAGCTGAACTGGGAATCTGCATAAAATCAAAGTCTATACCAGCTTTAGTAAATATATCTTCCCCCTCCAAACTGTGATGGATTGAGGGAAATGCGAATACTGTTTTTTGTGGATCAGACACAAAATCATCCTTTCTACATTTTATCACAAATATGAAAGAAAAACGATATCTTTTTTTACTTTTTTTTAAATTTCAGCCAGCTTTTGCCGCCGCCAATATATATTATGCCAAAATTCCAAAGATAGTACCAAGAAGCGGCCATAAGAATAAAAACAGCAATAAAAAAGGAGCATAGGGCTTTTTCTTTTCTTTACCAGTATCATGTGGTATAATAATATATATAATATTATAGAAAACATTCACCAGGAGGTAATTATGAGAGATAAAAGATGTAAAGAATTGGCTGAACTGTTAATAAATTACTCCACTCAATTAAAAGCAGGTGAAAAGGTCTTAATTAACGTTATTGGCAGTGCCGATAACTTAGCTATAGAATTGATTGAACAGGCTTACTCCGTAGGTGCGATACCTTTTTTACAGGTGGAAAATCCTAAACTGGAGGCTGCTTTTTTAAAAGGAGCCACAGCTGAAACCTTTAACTGCCAACGCCAATGGGAAGAGTTGCAGATGTCGCAGATGGATGCCTATATAGGTATCCGCTCCGGGGATAACTGCTATACCCTGAAAGACGTACCCGGTGAAAAACATGAGCTTAATTCCACCCTGCTCTGGGAGCCGGTACACGGCAAAATCAGAGTGCCGAAAACTAAATGGGTGATTCTACGCTATCCCAATGACTCCATGGCTCAAATGGCAGGCATGTCCACAGAAGCCTTTGAAGACTATTTCTTCAACGTATGCACCGTAGACTATAAGTCTATGGATAAATCCATGGATCCCCTTGTTGAACTAATGGAAAAAACAGATAAAGTACATATAAAAGGACCCGGAACCGACATATGCTTTTCCATTAAAGATATACCTGTACGCAAATGCTCAGGAAAACGCAATATCCCCGATGGCGAGGTCTATACAGCGCCGGTAAAAGACAGTGTCAACGGCGTCATTCGCTATAATACTCCCTCGCCTCACGATGGTTTCATCTTTACCAATATGGAACTGACCTTTGAGAATGGCAAAATAATTAAGGCTACTTCCAATAATACAGAAAAATGTAATAAAATTTTTGATACGGATCAAGGCAGCCGTTATGTGGGCGAATTTGCTTTGGGTGTAAATCCCCAAATCAAAGAAGCCATGGGTGACATTTTATTTGATGAAAAAATAGCAGGCTCCCTTCATTTTACCCCAGGTTCCTCCTATGATGACGCCTATAACGGCAATAAAAGCGCTATACACTGGGATTTAGTCTTAATTCAAACCGCGGAAATGGGAGGCGGGGAAATCTGGTTTGACGACAAACTTATACGTAAAGACGGACTATTTCTCCTCCCGGAATTACAGGGCCTGAACCCATAAAAGGGGGCTAAAATATGAGAAAAGAAAATATCATACAGATTACCATTAAGGGTAATAAATATATTTTTAACTACGGTATTACCTTAGAGGAAATATTAAATTCCCTTAATAAAAAAGCAGCTTTAGAGGCTGACGATAATAAAACACCCCAAAAGCAAAAACAGCATTGGGATTATAGTATTCCCATTGTGGCGGCTTATGTTAACGGCTATCTTCAGGGGTTAGATTATACCTTAATAGCCAGCTGCGAAATAGAATGGGTAGACATTACCAGCCAAATAGGCATAAGAATCTACCGTCACAGTCAGCGTTTACTCTTGCTGGCAGCTCACAATAATGTTTTGCCCCAGAGGGAGCTGCACATCAAGCACTCTTTAGGCAGCGGCACATTCTGTCAAAGCCGGGGGAAAAAACCGCTAAGCCCTAAAGAGCTTGACTGTCTTAAAGCAGAAATGCAGCGTCTTATCAAGGAGGAAACCCCAATAATCAAAATCCCCATCTTTAGTGAGGACGCCATATATTTCTATAAACAGCGGGGAGAAGAAACCAGCGCTGAATTATTGGAAGCTTCCTCTCAGCGCACTATGTTTTTCCATGAGTTAGACACTACCGTAGAGGCATTAGTAGGAACTTTAGCTACTAACTGCCGGCAGCTGCCTTTTTTTGACTTAACTTTTTTTGAAGATGGTTTTGTGCTCCTGGGCCCCACTACTGACGCGCCTAAAACCACTGAGAGCTTTAATGGCAATTCACGTATATCCATACTCTTCAACAGCTATGACAACTGGACCGACGCCTTGAAAATAGATAGCATAAGCAAACTTAACCACGCGATAGAAACAGGCAAAATCCGGCATATTATTGAAATGGCTGAAGCCATGCAGAGCCAAAGCATCTATGAAATAGTTAAAGATATTATCAGCGACATAGACAACAATCGCCTTATCCTTATTGCCGGACCATCTTCCTCAGGGAAAACCACCCTTTCTCATAAACTGAGCATCTGTTTCCAGATCAACGGCATAGAACCGGTAACTATAGCTATGGATGACTATTTTGTGGATCGCCGCTATACCCCAGTTGATGAAAAAGGTGAATACGACTTTGAAAATATAAACGCTATTGACCTGGAGCTCTTTGACAGCCACCTTGCCAAATTAGCCAAAGGGGAAACCGTCGCCTCACCGATTTTTGATTTTCAATCAGGTGAACGTTCTGAAAGAACGCGAATCTTAAAAATGGAACCTAAGCAAATACTCATCGTTGAGGGTATACACTGTCTCAATGACCGCATCGCCCAAAGCGTGCCGGACCAAAATAAAAAGCGCATATACATCAGCCCCCTTACCCAGCTGAACATTGATAGATTCAACCCCATATCCAGTACAGATAACAGACTGATCCGCAGAATGACCAGGGATATGCAATTCCGCAATACCACCCCTGGAGAAACCATGCAGCGCTGGGAATCAGTACAAAAAGGTGAAAGCGTCAATATCTTCCCTTACCAGGAAAACGCTGATTACTTTATCAATACAGCCCTCATTTACGAATTGGCGGTTCTTAAACCTCTTATTATGCCTAAATTGGAACAAGTCACTACCAAAGATAAATATTATCATGAAACAAAACGGCTCTTGGGAATCCTTGATTTTATTAAACCCATAGACGCCGCTGATGTTCCTCCCGCCTCACTTCTGCGGGAATTTATCGGCGGTTCCCTCTTCTTCTCTGATTGATCGCTGTATAAAGCCTAATATAAAAAGATCCTCCTCAACCTTAATTGAGGAGGATCTTTAATTTTGTCAAAATCAGCTGCCGTAAGCCTTGATAAATCTATCAATCATTACCGCAACCTCAGCCCGGGAAGAATTGCCCAAAGGATTAAAGGTATTATCATCGTTGCCTTCAATTATACCGCCGCTGACCAATTCAGCCACATCAGCATAGGCCCAATCAGAGATTTTGCCTACATCGCTAAAGTTCATACCAGCGCCGTTATCGGTTAAAGCAACACCTTTCATCGCTATATACCTGTTAAACATTACGCACATCTCTTCTCTGGTAATGTAAGCGCTAGGCCTGGCAGTACCATCACCATAACCTTTAATTATGCCTTTAGATATACCCCAGTTCATATAATTGGCAAACCAGTCAGTAGACTTGATATCACTGAAACCACTCTGGCTGTTATAAGAAGATAAATCATCACCTGACATCTTCGCTAATATTGTGGCGAATTCACAGCGTTTGATGGTGCCGGCCGGCTCAAAATAAAACTTACTGCGGCCATTAAGAATATTTAAGCTCTTAAGATCATATACAGCCTCACTGTACCATTTGCCCTCTGGGACATCTAAAAATTTGCCCTCAGATACCATGGTTAAAAGAGCGCCATAATTCACAATACCATAACCATAGCTATAGTCATAGCCAGCAGCACCCCTGTCATCGGAGGTATGCCGTAAAGCTACACGGAAATCATCCGGCGTCAAAGAAGGATCAATACTTAAGGCCAAAGCCGCCAAAGATGCTACATAAGGAGTAGCAAAGGATGTACCATCAGCGGATATATAGTTAGCGTATTTCTTGGTGTTGCCTAAGGTCAAAATAGAACAACCAGGGGCTGAGACATAGGTGGATTTGTTCTTTGTGGAGGTAGCCGCTGCTTCCTTAGTCCAATCTACGGAAGCCACGCCTATTACCTCATCATAGGCGGCTGGATACTCCAGCTTATTCTTGGCATAGCCATAATCAGCACCGGTATTGCCAGTAGCCGCCACCATTATCACACCTTTATCATAGGCATACTTAACAGCGTCATATAAATAGGTGGGATTATAAAGAGAACCAAAGCTCATGCTTATGACATCGGCGTCATAGACATCTACCGCGTCTCTGATGGCCTTTGCTATAGCCATGTTATCACCGCCCTGCTCGTTATCTTTTAAACCAAAACAACGAAGCATATATACCTGACAATTAGGGGCGGCACCGGCTATTCCCAGACTGTTGCCTGTAGTGGCTCCTATAATACCAGCGCAGGCAGTACCGTGCCAGGAATAATCATAGGTATTGGTCCTGTTATCAATATAGTCGTAACCTGCCTTAATATTAGCGCCGTCTTCATGACTGTAATCAAAACCACTGTCAATAACTACTATACGTACATCATTACTACCCCGAGTTATATCCCAGCCTTGCTCAGCGTTAAGCAACTTGAGAGCGTACTGATAACTGCTGGCGGAAGAACCACTGCCAGAAGGCGCGTATAATCTATCATTAGGAACATAGGAAAGATAACTATAAGTAGTTTCTTCCACATATTCCGCTACACCGCTGTCAGCTAAAGCCTGAGCAGCTTCGTAATCATCAGTAACACAGTATAAAGAGTCACCTATTTTTTCGTACTCAAGAGAATCTTCCTCATCTATGCCATTGATTGTACCGGACAAAGCCGAAAAAGAACTGACACTGTCCTTTATTTTAATTACCCAGGGTCCGCCGCCATTATCCTCAGCGGCAACAACCCCAAGGGGTAAGGCGAAAACAATTATTGTCAGACATAAGCTCATTAAAAATAACAGTTTCTTCATTTACACATCTCCCCGAAAATTCCAACTCCAAGTCTTATTTCACTGAGCAATATTATAGCACACATTGGCAGACTGTACCAGAGATTTTATATAAATATAACAAATTTACTTAAATATGACACCATATTGACTAAAAAATCGCATAAAACAGCGGGGAAAAATCCCCGCTCTCTCTTAAAACAAATTCTTTATCGCTGTCATATTGGACTCCGCAGCCACATATCCGTCTTCATATAGTAAACGCAGCTTCTTGACATTGCGCTCAAAACGACTGACAACAGTGGCTTTCTTAGGATAAAGCACTACCGTATTGTCGCTTTTGGCCAGTTTTCCACAATAGTCCAGCTGTCGGTTATATATCTCATGACGCTCCAGCATTACTTTAGCAATACCAGGATACTGCTTTTTCAAAATCTTAGCACCCCGGACATTGGTGCGGGAAAGAGTTTTTCTATAACCAACAGGCTGTGTCAGCACAATCAAATTTTTTTCATTACCGTCAGCTATGGACTTCTCTATGGGAATGGGATCCGCCACACCACCGTCAAAATAATCTTCGCCATCAATTTTTACCGGCGGGAAGAAAAAAGGAATTGAACAGGTGGCCCTAAGCAATAAATTAGTTTTATCATCAGGATCCTGGGTGAAAAACCGAGCCTCACCGCTTACACCATGGGTAACTCCGATAAGAGCTGTTCCCTGGTAATCTCTTAAGGCCTCGTAATCGTAGGGTATAAGCTCATTAGGTACGGTTTCAAACATAAACTCCAAGCCAAATACAGACTTATTTTTTAAGTAATTACCATAACCATAATATCGCTTATCATTATAATACTTTTCAGCTATCTCCCAGTTCCTGCCTCTTTGACCATTGACATAGGAAAAACCATTACTGATACCGGCAGATACACCAACAACATAAGGAAACATAATCCCATGATCTAAAAGAGCGTCAAGTACTCCTTGAGTGAAAACACCCCGGAAACCACCACCCTCCAAAACTAAGCCCGGCAATAGTATCATCTTCTTTCTTTTTCTTTATAACTTATTGGGCATAGATGGAAAAACCTACTATTTTATTATTATCATCAAAGCTTATCTCAAACATAGACGAGCCGTCAGTAAATAACACATTGACTAAAACTGTATCACCACTATCGTTTACAGCGCCTATTTCTTCATAAGCACCGTAATTCGACTCAGCCTCAGTAACCATGGCCGCGATAGATGTAACAGCACTGTCACTTTGCGTATCCTCACCTAAATACGCCGTGGCTGTTTCCATATCTCCACTAAAGACAGCTGTTAAAAAAGCTTTGGCAGCGGTTCCACGATCTGAGGCAGTAGGCGTACTGTTCACCGATGCACCACTGTTGGCTTCTTCTGTACCACTGGCACCAGCCATTTCCTCGGTAGCCAAAATATTAATACCATCTACCTGCTGAGACTCATTATAGGCTAACTCCATAATTATATAGCTATCCGCCAACTTTACCTTTACCTTGGCTATAGTATGGTCAGGATAATCTGGATCACTGCCTATAGTTACCGAAGACACAGAATCAAAAGCGCCAAACTGATCCTCTGCCGCGTCAGCTAATTCCGTCATAACATCCTCACTCATATTTATAACCATATTTTCCGTCATTTGCTCAGCGGCTCTGTCGTAATCCCTGGCAAACACGGCTTCAGCGAAATCAGTACCTTTATCCTCTAAATCCGAAGCCACACAGGCGCAGAAACAAAAAGCGCAAAAACAAAGCAATAAAAGCGCTGCTATTTTTTTCATTAGCCTATCTCCTCTCCTAATATAAAAACTTACATGGCATAAAAGCATTTTAAAATATCATTTTTTCTTTGTCAAGAAATACCATGACTTTTCGGAACATAAAATTCCACCTTTTTCAAGAAAATAACCTATAGGATATTGCCTTTTTAGCAAAAAAACACTATAATATAAAAGGAATTGTCCTTCTTGAGTAGAACAATAATATAGATAAAAAGAAGAACAAACAATTTAGTTCAATCTTTACAGAAAAATGAGGTGGAGAGATGCGATTAAGCACAAAATTATTTGGCAATTCTTACCAGTTCCGCGACGTGAAAGACGTCTTGGCAAAAGCTAACGAAGAAAAATCCGGCGATATCTTGGCAGAAGTGGCGGCTCACAGCGTAGCCGAAAGAGTAGCGGCCAAAGCCGTGCTTTCCGAGCTCACTCTGGAAGATTTGCGTAATAACCCTGTTATTCCCTATGAAGAAGATGAAGTTACCAGGATTATTCAGGACGATCTCAATCTTACAATTTATAATGAGATCAAAAACTGGACAGTGGAAGCGTTAAGAGAATATATACTCTCCGATGAGGTTACCGGCGCTGACCTAAGAAGACTAAGCCGCGGTCTCACCAGTGAAATGGTAGCCGCCGCCGCCAAAATCATGTCCAATATTGACTTGATACTGGCCGCACAAAAATTAAGGGTTACTGCCCATTGCCATACCACCATCGGGGAAGAAGGACGACTGGCTGTTCGCTTACAGCCCAACCACCCCACCGATGATGTAAACGGCATCCTGGCCTCAATGAGAAGCGGTCTCACCTACGGTATTGGTGATGCGGTTATCGGTATTAACCCCGTTGAGGACAATCAAGTCGGCACTAAAAGACTGCTTGACGCTGTAAATGAATTTGTTGATAAATGGGAAATACCAACTCAAATCTGCGTACTCTCCCACGTCACCACCCAAATGAAAGCTATTGAGGACGGCGCCCGTACCGGCTGCATATTCCAAAGTATTGCCGGGACTGAAGCAGCCAATACCGCCTTTGGCATAGATGGTAAAATACTGGCGGAAGCCAGAGAAATGGGACTTAAATATAACAGCAGTGAAGGTCCTAATATTATGTACTTTGAAACTGGACAAGGTTCTGAATTATCCTCAGAAGCCCACGGCGGCGCCGATCAGGTAACTCTGGAAGCGCGTTGCTACGGCTTTGCTAAAAGATATCAACCTTTCCTCGTCAACACTGTTGTAGGCTTTATCGGACCTGAATATCTCTATGACAGCAAACAAGTTACCAGAGCCGGCTTAGAAGACCACTTTATGGGCAAACTTACCGGTGTACCTATGGGCGTTGATGTTTGCTATACCAATCACATGAAAGCCGACCAAAATGACTTGGAAGACTTGGCTGTTCTCCTTACTACCGCTGGCTGCAACTATTTCATGGGCGTGCCTATGGGCGACGATATTATGTTGAACTATCAGAGCACCAGCTATCATGATATAGCTTCTTTAAGAGCCATATCTAAAACCCGTCCTTTGGCTGAATTTGAGGCCTGGATGGAAAAACTCGGCTTAATGGAAAACGGCCGCCTCACCAAATTAGCGGGCGACGCTTCGGTATTGATGTAAGGAGGCAAGAAAATGAATAATCAAGAAATCCAGAATTTAGTACAATCTGTTATCCAGCAGTTAAACTCCAACGGTGTGGCTCCCGCCGCTCCTTCCGCTCCGGCTAATAATACCGTCAGCGCCACTCCTTCCGTAGTATCTACCGGTGAAGTACCTGATATATCCCAGTTCGGCAATCCTCTGATGGTTCCTAATCCCCAAAACAGAGCCGCCTATGAAGATATGATGCAAAGCACCTCTGCCCGTATCGGCGTATGGCGCACAGGTACCCGTCCGTTGACTAAAACTATGTTAAAATTCCGGGCCGACCACGGCGTTGCTCAAGATGCTGTTCTCAGCCATGTAGATCAAGGTATTTTAGATTCTATGGGATTCCTCCAATTAGAATCAAAAGTAGCTGATAAAGATGAATTTTTGACCAGACCTGACCTGGGACGCGTACTCTCTGATGACAGTATTGCCAAATTGAAACAGGAAGCTCCCCAGGGAGCGCAGGTACAAATCGTTGTCGGTGACGGTTTGAGCGCCAAAGCCATAGACGCCAATATCCAAGACGTTCTCACCGTTTGCAAGCAAGGTTTACAAAATTTAGGCTATAACTTAGGTAAGGATATTTTTGTTAAGAATGCTCGTGTGGGTATAGTTAACTGTATCGGCGAGATTCTGAAACCTGAATTGATTCTTTTACTTATCGGTGAAAGACCAGGTTTAGGCACAGCTGAAAGCATGAGCGCCTATCTTACCTATCATCCTACCATGGAAACAGTAGAAGCTCAGCGCACCATGATCTCTAATATCCACAAGGGCGGTATTCCGCCGGTAGAAGCCGGTGCTCAAATCGCCAGCCTAGTGGAAAAAATCATTACTCAAAAAACCAGTGGTCTGGATTTGGTGCTTTAAAATCAACTCAAATCAAAAAGCCCCGTAAACGGGGCTTTTTTTATTTCCCCTGTCACAATAAATCTTCAAGGTAAATTATGACTTGAAAAGATATACAGCGTTATCTTGTCTTTTGTCTCTTTTTGGTGTATAATATGTTTTTGCGAAAAATAATAGATATATTCTTATTATTGGAGGTTTTACCTTGAAACGAGAAGATTTACGTAATATAGCCATCATAGCCCATGTTGACCATGGCAAAACCACCTTAGTTGACCATATGCTGAGCCAAAGCGGTACCTTTAGAAAAAATCAGGTGGTTCAGGAAAGAGTCATGGATTCCAATGATTTAGAAAGGGAAAGAGGTATAACTATTCTCTCAAAAAATACCTCTGTTCATTATAAGGATGTCAAAATCAATATCGTAGATACACCAGGACACGCCGATTTCGGCGGTGAAGTGGAACGAGTCTTAAAAATGGTAAACGGCGTTGTCCTTTTAGTAGACGCCTCAGAGGGACCTATGCCCCAAACTCGCTTTGTTTTACAGAAAGCCCTGGATCTCGATCATAAAGTAATCGTCCTTATCAATAAAATCGATCGCCCAGACCGCCGTATTGAAGAAGTAGAAGACGAGGTTTTAGAATTACTTATGGATCTCGGTGCCAGTGAGGAACAACTTGATAGTCCCTTTATTTACTGTTCTGGCAGAGAAGGTACGGCTACCTTTGATTATGAAAAGCCCGGCAAAGATCTGACTCCTCTTTTTGACACTATCTTGGATTATATTGATCCGCCAGAGGGAGAGCCTGATGCTCCCCTGCAGGTTTTAGTATCCTCTATTGACTACAATGAGTATGTAGGACGTATAGCTATAGGCCGTATAGAACGGGGTACAATCCATCAAAACCAGGAAGTATCTGTCTGCGACTATTTTAACGAAAACGCCGCCACTAAAGCAAAAATAACAGCTGTCTATCAAATCGAGGGACTTGATAAAGTACCGGTAGATATGGCTAAGGCCGGCGATATTGTTTCCTTTTCCGGCATTGAAGGGGTAAATATAGGCAATACTGTTTGTTCTCCAGATTTAGTGGAAGCTCTGCCCTTTGTTAAAATCTCCGAACCAACAGTAGAAATGACTTTCTCCGTTAATGACAGTCCCTTTGCCGGTCAGGAAGGGAAATATGTCACATCCCGTCAACTAAGGGACAGGCTCTTTAGGGAATTATTGAAAGATGTATCACTACATGTGGATGAAACAGAAAGCTCCGAGAGCTTTCGGGTGATGGGACGCGGGGAAATGCACCTGTCTATACTCATTGAAAATATGCGCAGAGAAGGCTATGAGTTCCAAGTCAGCACCCCTAAAGTACTGTATAAAACCGTCAATGATAAAAAACTGGAACCCTACGAGGAACTGGTAATTGACGTGCCCGAGGAATATATGGGTACTGTTATGGAAAGTATGGGTACACGCAAAGGGGAACTACGAGGTATGCAGCCCCAGGGTTCCAGAATAAAAATGGAATTTATCATTCCCAGCCGGGGACTTTTCGGCTACCGCAGTGAATTCCTGACTAATACCAGAGGAGAAGGTATATTAAACGCCGTATTCGCTAATTATGGACCTTATAAAGGCGATATTATGAAAAGAAGCAATGGTTCCCTTATTGCCTTCGAAACAGGGGAAAGTATTACTTACGGCCTTTACAATGCCCAGGAAAGAGGAGCTCTCCTTATCGGACCCGGAGAAAAGGTCTACGCTGGGATGGTAGTAGGATTCTCTCCCAAAACAGAGGATATCACCGTCAATGTCTGTAAAAAGAAGCAGGCTACCAATACCAGGGCAGCCGGCAGTGATGAGGCTTTGCGCCTATCGCCGCCTCTGCGTTTAAGTTTGGAAGAAGCCTTGGAAGCTATGAATGACGATGAGCTTTTAGAGGTTACACCAGAAAATTTCCGAATCAGAAAACGGATTTTGGATCACGCTCAAAGAGCTAAAGCCCAGAAACACAACAAGAATAATCAATAATGATCTATACAGATTCAGCCACTAAAGTGGTTGGAGAAAAAATTTATTCAATAAGCAAATAATACATAAACAGCCTGCCGTTATTAAGGACAGGCTGTTTTTACTTGGGTTAAAGTCGAGGCATTCTGCTGTTTACCTCATATCAAGCCCAGTCGATGCTCATAGACTAAAGCCAGAGGAGGGAAATACCTCCTTCTTGCCAAGACTAAAAATTATATCAGCTTTGACAGGCAGCTGCTAAATATTGTTACTCCAATTCAAAAGCACCGGTATAGAGCTGATAGTACTGTCCCTTGGCCGCAAGTAACTGCTCATGGCTGCCTCGTTCAATAATTTCACCATATGACAAGACCATGATGGCTTGAGAATTTCTGACTGTCGATAATCTGTGGGCAATAACAAATACGGTTCTCCCCTGCATCAGCCTATCCATGCCTTTTTGTACCAACTCTTCTGTCCTGGTATCAATGGAGGAAGTGGCTTCATCCAAAATCATAACAGGAGGATCGGCCACAGCTGCCCGGGCAATGGAAAGAAGCTGACACTGACCCTGAGAAAGATTATTGTTATCACCTACAATAACAGTTTGATAACCTTGAGGAAGACGCCTTATAAAATCATCAGCCCCAGATAATTTTGCCGCCGCTATACACTCTTCATCGGTGGCTTCTAAACGGCCATAACGGATATTATCCAGGATAGTGCCGGTAAAAAGATTTACATCCTGCAAAACAATACCCAGGGATCTGCGTAAATCCGCCTTTTTAATCTTGGTAATATCAATACCATCATAAGTTATTGTTCCCTCGGATAAGTCATAAAAACGGTTAATCAAATTCGTGATCGTAGTTTTACCAGCACCGGTAGCACCAACTAAAGCTATTTTCTGACCAGGTTTGGCGTAAAGAGAAATATCATGGAGCACTGTTTTTCTGCCGTCATAACTGAAATTAACATGGTCAAAAACCACATTTCCCTGCAGCTGGGTATAGGTTACAGAGCCATCATCACCCGTCTCTTTCCAGGCGTATATGCCGCCATGGCTGCATTCTCTTAATTCGCCCTTTTCCTCTTTTACCCGTACTAATGTTACATAACCATTATCCTTTTCTGACTCATTGTCCATTAACTCAAAAATCCGGCCGGCTCCGGCAATACCTAAAACAGCACTGTTCATCTGTTGAGCTGTTTGGGTAATGGAGGTGGAAAACTGACGTACCAAACTTAAAAAAGATATCAAAGTACCTATGGTTGTGGTAACAATACCAGTGCCAAATAAAGCCATGCCGCCGCCGACCACGGCAACAATCAAGTATTGCAAATTACCAAAGGCCGACATTACCGGCATCATTACCATGGAAATACCGCCGGCCATCAAAGAATTATCATATAATTCGCTATTAAGCTCTCCTAATCTCTCTTTTGCCGCATCCTCATGACAGAATATCTTTACCACCTTAAGACCGCTAAATATCTCTTCAATATAACCGTCAACTTTGCCCATGGATGACTGCTGCTTGGTAAAATAAGCACCGCTGTGTTTTACCATAACTCTGCCGGTTAAAATCATAATAAGAGATAAAAGCAAAACAATAAACGCTAACACTACATTGAAATAAATCATAACACAAAAAGAAAAAACTATAGTTACTAACGAAGAAATCATCATAGGTAAACTCTGCGCTATAAACTGACGCAAAGTGTCGGTATCATTGGTATATACACTCATGATATCACCATGGGTATGGGTATCAAAATAACTTAAAGGCAGGGTCTGCATTTTTATAAACAGATCATCCCTTATCTCCTTTAAAACTTTTTGACCTACTATAGCTATTACCCTATTATAGAACAACGTACCAATGGCACCCAAAAGATAAACGATGGCCATAAGCACTAAAACAAAGAAAAGACCATCAAACATATTCTCACCGGTTTCCAGCATGCCCCAAATATAGTCATCGATTATGATCTGTATAAAAAGACTGCCAATCATAGCGGCACTTACGCTGATGAGAATACACAATACCACAAAAGTAAACTCTTTTTTATGACGCTTAGTAATATATGACAGCAAACGAGCCACTGTTCCCTTTTGTAATTTACTCATCTGTACCGCCTCCTTTCAACTGGGATTCATAAACTTCCCGATAAATATCACTGGAGGCCAGAAGCTCATCATGTTTGCCTACCGCGCTGATCCTGCCGCCCGACATAACAATGATTCTATCTGCATCCTGTACCGAAGAAACTCTCTGGGCAATAATAATTTTTGTGGTCTCCGGAATATAAGAACGAAAAGCTTGACGTATTAAGGCATCGGTCTTAGTATCAACAGCGCTGGTCGAATCATCCAAAATTAAAACCTTAGGCTCCTTAAGTAAGGCCCTGGCGATACACAGCCTCTGTTTCTGACCTCCAGAAACATTTGTACCGCCTTGCTCAATGTAAGTATCATAGCCATCTGGAAAGGCGCTGATAAAATCATGAGCTTGAGCCTGCTTGCAAACGGCAACTATCTCCTCGTCAGTAGCATCGGCTTTACCCCAGCGCAAATTTTCCTTTATCGTGTCGGCAAAAAGAAGATTCTTTTGGGGTACAACAGCTACAGCCTTACGCAGAGAGGTCAAATCATAATCCCTTATATCTCTACCGCCTACTTTTATACTGCCTAATGTTACGTCATAAAGTCTGGGGATTAACTGAATTAATGAGGTTTTACCTGAACCGGTACCACCAATAATGCCAATAGTCTCACCGGAAGCAATATGTAAGTTAATATCACTTAAACAAAGCTTATGAGCGTCTCCGCTATAACTAAATCCTATGTTATTAAAAATGATCTCACCATCTCTTACTTCCCTTAAACCTTGTTCCGGGGCCTTAATATTAGGTTCTTCCGCCAATACTTCCTTAATCCTATGTACTGATTCACGTGACATCATCATCATCACATAAATTAAGGATAACATCATCAGAGACATCAAGATCATCATGGAATAGGTAATCATATTCTGCAGCTCGCCTGTGGTCATGGCTATACCAGTAACCACAGTGCCGTTAGCTGAACCAACAATGGCTTTAGCGGAAAACCAGGCAATCAAAATTAGGGAAAGGTATATGGAAAATTGCATCATAAAAGGGTTAAAGGCTATTAAAGTCTCAGCTTTGGTGAAATCCTTTCTGATTTCACCAGAAACATTTTCAAATTTTACAGACTCATAGTCTTCACGGACAAAGCCCTTAACAACACGAATACCATGCAAATTTTCCCTTACTATACCGTTTAAACGGTCATAGGTTCTGAACACCCGCTGAAAAATTGGGTAGGTCAATCTGGCAATGATAATGAGACCTATAAATAAACAGGGAATTAAAACAATATAAATAAGCCCTAAACGCCAATTTGTGTGAAAAGCCATTATTAAGGCGCAAATTATGGAAACCGGTGATTTGGCCGCTACTCGTAACGTCATCATAAAGGCGTTTTGTAAATTGGTAACATCGGTAGTCATACGGGTTACCAAGCTGTTGGCGGAAAATTTATCTATATTGGTAAAGGAAAAATCTTGAATTTGACCAAACATCTTATTACGCAAGTTTTTCGCTAAACCAGCCGCAGCTTTAACCGATTCCCAGCCAGAAAGAGTGCCAAAGACAAAACAAAATAAGGCTATAACCAATAATACAAGGCCATAACGGCAAATCATAGTCATATTGGCGCTGGAATTAGCTAACTCATCAATAAAACGACCTATAGTCAAAGTTAACAATAATTCACCCACTGTTTCAAATATGACTAAAAGCGGAGTTAAAACCGCATTCTTTTTATAATCCTTTAAATATCTAAGTAGTCTTAACATAGCAATAACTAAGCTCCTTATTTACAATTTAAATCATTACAATATCTCTGAAAATCACTCCTCTCACAGCCTCAAAAAAATAGAGTAAAACAATGAACTAACAAGCATTGAGACTAAGCTAATAAATTTCTCACCCTTCTTCCCTTAAACAGAAATTTACTTAAACCGCACTTTCTGACGTTAATAAAAATAGATTTCCCTGATAGCCTTAACAAGAAAAAGCTATCTTAGAATCCCCAAAGGTGAAGATGAGTTTTCTCCAATAATATCCTCAGTAAAGGCAGAGCATAAGTAGTTTGCCTTTACAGCTATAATGGTTGCTTAAAAATATAAATAGCCACTTATTAAAATATATCTATTAGAGGTATAATAATATAATCCCCTATAAATATGATAAGGTATTTAGCGTTGAAAGTGAATTTAGAATATGTTATAATTAATAAATAATTATTATTAATATATAGGTGGTATATATTATGAATACGACACAGCTCACTTGTTTTTTAACTGTTGCCGAAACTCTCAATTTTGCCAAAGCCGCTCAGCAGTTAAACATCACCCAGCCAGCTGTTACTCAGCAAATACGCTCCTTAGAGGCAGAACTTAACTTTAAATTATTCAATCGGACAACAAGGACAGTCGAACTAACCAGAGCTGGTCTTTTTTTTATAAATGACGCAAAAAACGTGATCCAAATTTTAGAAGGAGCTAAAAAACGAGGAGCTGATTCCTTTGAAGATACCAGAGTAAAATTTGTGATAGGCTGTCACGCCCATAACGAAATCCGCCAATTTGCCCAGGTACTGCAAGAAATGCACAACCTATTTCCTGATATCTATCCAATATTTCAGGTTATACCTTTTCGACATATCTATCAGCAGTTAATGGAAGAAAGCTTAGATGTGATCGTGACTTTCCAGGATAAAGGCTTAAAAAAATATTTTAAATACGCCGAGTTAGCCAAAATACCGATAATGGCGGTAACTTCAGCTAACCATCCTTTAGCTAAAAAGTCCGCTGTCCAGATGGAGGAATTAAAAAAAGAAACTTTAATTGTCATGGAACCTTGGAAATGCCCCGATGCCTTAAGGCAGGTACAACATCAAGCCATTGAAGACAGGTCTATTTTGGATTTTTTTCTCTGCGACTCAGCAGAAACCGCTGTTACACTCAGTATAGGAGGGTATGGCACAGCGATTATACCAAAAAATATCCCCATCCATGATCCAAGTCTCGCTTGTATACCAATTAAGGACGGGGAACCCATATCTTATGGCGTCTACTATAAAAAATTGGCGGGACAACCACGCTTAAAAACCTTTATCAATTTGGCTAAAGATGACTTTAGCTCAGCTTTTTCCTAATAAACCCAGACAGCAAAACTTACTTTACTATTTTCGCTTTTATCTTCTTATTATCTGTTCCCCCACTGCATACTGTCATATCTCCGCTAACTGTATAAAACTAAGATTTTAGCCACAGCGCTGACCTAAATCCTTGACTATCATTACAAAACAACAGAAAACCAATAATAAAAAAAGAGGATATGACATTAATGTCATATCCTCTCTAATAATGAGACGTTAAACAAATTACCCCGCAGCAAAGGCGCTTAAAGATTTTTCAATTCCAAATATATTTCCTCCATTTTTCTGTCTATATCAGCAATAGTCTGAGCGCAGTCCTTAAGCTGAGCCCTTAGTAAAACAGGAACCTTTTCCGGGGCTTTATATCTCAGCTGATGCTCTAAACTGGCCCAAAAATCCATGGCTATGGTGCGTATCTGAATTTCCACCGGCACATCTTCTGTCTTGCCTGCCATACAAACAGGTACAGAAACATCTAAATGTACACTGCGGTAGCCTGTAGCCTTAGGCGCCTCTATATAGTCAGCTTTACCTATCAGACAAATATCGCCTCTGGCTACTAAAAGATCAACTAAGGAATAAATATCCTGAATATAATAACATATGACCCTTATACCAGCTATATCCGTAATATTTTTTTTGGCTGAGGCTAAACTTATCTCCCGGCCCTTCTTTTCAAGTTTATTGATGATACTTTGTGGAGACTTTAAACGCGATTCCATGTGATGTATGGGATTGCGATCATAACAAATATGAAATTCTTCATCTAAATTTTCTAATTTCGTACCGAGTTCACTCATGGCGGCTCTGTACAAATGACACATTTCTAAATACTCCTGTAAGGAACCAAAAACCTTTTCTTGGTTCTCATCTAACTTAATATTTTTTAAATTCAAATATGAAGACTTCTTTTCTAAAATCATTGCTTTATATGACCTCCAAGACCAGCAACTAACCTAAACTATTGAAAAATATCACCCGTGTTTTGCTATTATAATTCTATCTTTATTAATTCTACAGACAAAGGCAAAGTCCTTGTCAGACTACTGCCTTTTAAAAGGCTCTATTGCTAAACTGCCAGTATAAACTGATTCTATGATCACAATGGAAAAATAACAATCAAACCCTATTCTATGATGAATAATACAAAACCATAACCGGAAATAAAAAAAATTTTTATTACCTCTTGACAAAAATAAAAAATAAGGGTATCATGTTTAACAATTAAATGCTTAAACTGATGAGAAAGAGTAGTAACCGTCACAAAAGCGCAAACAGAGAGTCCCCGTTGCTGGAAGTGGGATATGCGTGGTATCGGTGAATGGACTTTCGAGGGCAGCCCGAAACCAAAAGGAAGTAGGCGCTGACGGGAACCGTGCCCGTTATCAAGGCGGCATATATGATGGTATATGAAAGAAGAGGCCGTAAAAGGCAATTTGGGTGGTACCGCAGAGATATAGTCTTTGTCCCTTAGAAGGACAAAGATTTTTTTATTTGCCGCTTTTATCCCGAAATCTTCTATACCATGACAGGTACTAAAAAATTTACATTGGGAAAGCAACCCAAAGAAAGGATGAAAAAGATGACAAAAGTACCCTACAAAATATTTTTAGAAGAAAACGAGATGCCTACAAGCTGGTTTAACGTCAGAGCGGCAATGAAAGAAAAACCAGAACCCTTTATTAATCCCGCCACTGGCAAAGCTTGTACAGCACAGGATCTAAAACCAGTATTTTGCGACGCTCTTATAGAACAGGAATTAAATAACGATGACCGCTATATAGAAATCCCCGAGGAAATACAGAATTTCTATAAAATGTATCGTCCCTCCCCAGTAACCAGAGCCTATAACTTAGAACGAATCTTAGATACGCCAGCGGAAATTTATTATAAGTTTGAGGGAAATAATACCTCCGGCTCTCATAAATTAAATTCCGCCGCCGCTCAGGTCTATTACGCTAAAGAACAAGGATTAACATCCCTGACCACTGAAACAGGAGCCGGACAATGGGGCACGGCTTTAGCTATGGCCTGCGCTTTTTATGGTATAGATCTCACCGTCTATATGGTAAAAGTTTCCGCCCAGCAAAAACCTTATCGTAAAGCTGTTATTGAAACCTACGGCGGTAAAGTTATCCCTTCCCCCTCGGATACCACAGAAGCAGGCAGAAAAATCTTAGCGGAAAATCCCGAAACCGGCGGCTCCTTAGGCTGCGCCATTTCCGAAGCTATGGAAACAGCTTTAAAAACCGATAACTGCCGCTATGTTTTAGGCAGTGTACTTAACCATGTAATATTACATCAATCCATTATCGGAATCGAGTTAAAAACAGCTTTAGAAAAATATGACGTGGAACCTGATATTATCATCGGCTGTGCCGGCGGCGGTTCCAATTTAGGCGGTCTTATCTCACCCTATATGGCAGATAAAATAGAAGGTAAAAATAATATTGAATTTATCGCTGTTGAACCGGCCTCCTGTCCTTCCCTAACCAGAGGCAAATATGCCCTGGATTTCGGCGATACAGGAAAAACAACGCCACTTATGAAAATGTATACTTTAGGCAGCGGTTTTATGCCCTCTCCTAATCATGCCGGCGGCTTACGCTATCATGGCATGAGTCCTATAGTATCCAAACTCTATCACGATGGCTATATGAGCGCTGTTTCCGTTAAACAAAGCGAAGTCTTTGAAGCCGCTACTACCTTCGCTCGCTGCGAAGGAACTTTGCCGGCGCCAGAATCCAGCCACGCTATTAAGGTAGCTATGGATGAAGCCATAAAATGTAAAGAAACCGGAGAAAAGAAAAAAATTGTTTTCGGACTTACCGGTACAGGTTACTTTGACATGACAGCTTATATGTCCTATAATAATGGTGAAATGCAGGATTTTGTACCCACTGATGAGGATCTTGAGAAAGGTTTTGCTTCTCTCCCCCGCATTTAATAGTTTATAAAGAGGAGATAAGAACATGAAAAAAATATTAGCTTTATTACTTTGCTGTTCTCTACTCTTTGCCTTTACAGCCTGCGGCAACAACGATAGTGAGGAAGAGGAAATGGCCTATAAAATAGGTATCGCTCAATTTGGCGATCATACTTCCTTATCTAACTGCCGTAAAGGATTTTTAGAAGGCTTAGAGGAAGAAGGTATAGTGAGAGGTGATAATTTGGAAGTCGTCTATGAAAATGGCGAATTTGATATCGAAACCTCTGAACACGCAGCCGAAAGCTTAGTAGCTCAGGAGGTGGATATGATCTGCGCCATCGCCACGCCTATGGCTCAAAGTGCCCTTAAAGCCACAGAGGGAACAGATATTCCCACAGTTTTCGCGGCTGTAACAGATCCTGAAGCAGCTGCGCTCACTGAAGGAAATGTTACCGGTACCAGTGATAAATTGGCGGTGGAAGAGCAGCTGCAAGTAATTCGCACTTTATTGCCAGAAGCACAAACTATAGGCATTATGTACTGTACCTCAGAAGCTAATTCACTTTCCGCTCTGGAAGAATATAAAGCCCTGGCGCCACAATATGGTTTTGAAATCGTGGAAAGCCCAATCTCAAATTCTTCCGATGTTCCTCTCGCCGCTGATAATCTCCTTTTGGAAGTTGACTGCATCAGCAATCTTACCGACAATACTGTGGTTGGCTCCTTAAGGACTATTTTAAATAAAGCTAATGCCCTGCAAGTCCCTGTCTTCGGCAGTGAAATAGAGCAGGTTAAAAAAGGATGCGTTGCCGCCGTTGGCATTGATTATGAGGAACTGGGAAAAGAAACAGGCATAATGGCAGCAAAAATTCTTAAGGGAGAAGCTACCGCTGAAGAGCTACCCTATGAAACTATAAGCGAAAGCAATATTTACTATAATTCAGAGGTCATGGATAACTTTGATCTTACTCTGCCGCTGGACTGGGCTGATACCGCCATTGATATCCACGCCAGTACCGATGACGATTAAATAAAATAAAACAACCTTTGAATCAAAAAAATTATAATTTTAACATAATTAAAGAGGGTATCTTACTACTATAAGATACCCTCTCATTTTATTTATGACATATTTTCATTAGTTAACATTTGCCTATTATCTGCACCATATCGCCATTCTTTAAAGACGCGGCATTGGCTTCATCCATATCAACGTGCATTTCCAGTTTGAAATTATCACTGACACGAATCAAAACTTCCAGGAAGATGATGCCCCGAGGTGTACAGGTCTTAACATTGACCTTGTCCTTATCCTTTAAACCAAGTCTTGCGGCGTCGCTGGTGTGCATATGAATATGCTTGATAGCGATAATACAGCCTTCATCCAAGGTGACACTTCCCTTAGGACCAACAAGTGTCACACCAGCAGAACCTGTTAGATCTCCTGAATCACGTAAGGGAGCTTGAATCCCCAATTTAAAGCAGTCTGCCACGGAAACTTCCACTTGGCTTTGCTTTCTGGCAGGTCCTAAAAGACGAACACGCTCAATAGCACCGCCAGGACCAACCACGGTCATAACCTCTTTACAGGCAAATTGACCTGGCTGAGAAAGATCCTTAAAATGGGTCATCGTCGCCCCTTTACCAAAAAGAGTCTCAAAATCTTCCTGGCTAAGATGAATATGATGATTGGAAATACCAACGGGAACCATATTAGCTTCCGCCGCCGGCATTGCCTTATCTAGCTGTTCTTTAACTAATTTAGCGATCAAAGCCGATAAATCCTGTTCATTCATGCTAATCACCCCTTACCGGGACTGCAGCTGGGCTAACACCTGTTTAACAACGTCAGTGATAACATCAGCGGTAGCTCCGCAATTAGGCTGCGCAGCAGGAGCGCTGGTTTCAGCCGGGGCAAAATTGGCATCACAGGTACCATAAGCCAATTTTTTAACATTGATCAAGTGCAAAGGAGTAAGGTTTTCATCGAGACTGCTGCCGCCACAAGTACCGCAACCCAAAGTGAGAGAAGGAGAAATACTGGTGGTATAGCCAATACCGCCAAGAGAACCAGGAGTATTGACCAAAATACGGGATACAGGTTTTTCAGCAAATTTGCGGATAATAGTATCATCCTGGCTGTGAATAACCAGAGAGTGACCAATACCGCCAATGCTGAGAAGACCTCTGCACAGTTCGCAGGCATCATGCCAATCCTTAACACAATAGAAGCCCAAAACAGTGGTAAGCTTTTCATGGGAAAGAGGATACTCTTTACCATAACCGTCCATAGGCGCGATAAGAAGCTTGGTACCGGCGGGAACATTAATACCAGCGTGTTCCGCCAGATAACAAGCGGTTTTACCTACATAAGCCGCATTCATACCATTGGTGGGAGTCATGATGAGTTTAGCTACCTTATCGGATTCTTCCTCATTCATGATATAGCAACCCTGAGCCTTCAATTCCGCCACAACTTGATCCTTTACAGGCAAGTCAGCAATAATCGCTTGTTCAGAAGCGCAAATCATACCATTATCAAAGGTCTTACTGGTAACAATATCATGAACGGCTTTCTTAACATTAGCTGTACGTTCGATAAAAGCAGGTACGTTACCAGCACCAACACCTAAAGCGGGTTTACCAGCGCTGTAAGCGGATTTTACCAGTCCGGGGCCGCCGGTAGCAACGATAACATCAATATTATCGTTATGCATCAGAGCATCGGCACCTTCCATACTTACCTTGGTCAGACAGCTGATAATGCCGTCAGGAGCGCCAACTTTCGCCGCAGCGTCCATCATAACCTGGGCGGAAGCAACTGAACATTTCACCGCGTTGGGATGGGGTGAAAATACTATGGCGTTACCACTCTTAACAGCGCACATAGCGTTATGGATAAGGGTGGAGGTGGGGTTAGTTGTGGGAATAATACCCATAATAACACCAACGGGCATAGCGTATTCGTAAATTTTATTTACGGGATCCTCTTTAATGAAGCCCGTAGTTTTCATATCTTTAATATATTCATAAACTTCTCTGGCAGCAAAGGTATTTTTGATAACTTTATCTTCATAAATACCATATTTTGTTTCATCGCAAGCCATCCTTGCCAACCATTCAGCATTGGCGATTACAGCTTCAGACATAGCTTTCACTATCTCATCCAATTTTTCCTGAGAGAAAGTGGCAAGTATAGCCTGGGCTTCTTTGGCTTTACGAGCTAAATCCCTTGTTTCCTGGATTATTCTTAAATCGTAATCGAGAGTCAAAAGTTAGTCCCCCTTTCGTATAAAATATCTCCGCATACACCAAAATTAGGTATACTAAATAGAACTTAGCACTTTCATGCTAAATTAAGCTAAATTATACAAGCCTTATTTTGCTTTATTCAATCTGGCTTTAGTAATCTCCTGAATCAGAAGACTCTTATTGGCTACGGAAATCTTTCTCCCCATTATACCGATTCCCTCGGTCTGACGAGCTATTTTCCTTAATTCTTTGACCGCCATTCCTTCTAACTCGGCTCTGACGGATAGTTCCTGAGCGGTTATTTCCTCAGCTTCAGCTTCATCTTTTTCAACCGCTGAGACGTCTTTTTCCTCTTCCTGGGAAGAGTTTTCAGAGGTCTCATCAGGAGCGGGAGTTTCTTCCCTATCTTCAGATTCATCAGGGGTTTCCCCTTCCCCACCGTCATCCGGTGGAGAAGGAGTATCATCCTCATCATCAAAAGTTAGAGAAGGCAGAATAAATTCTACTTCCGAATGGGGTCTGGGAATTACGTGAACAGAGATAAGTTCGCCGACTCTTTGCGCGGCAGCGGCACCAGCGTCAGTAGCGGCCTTAACAGCGCCGACATCACCACGAACCATAACAGTCACATAGGCGCCGCCAATATGGACTTTGCCAATCAAAGTTACGTTGGCTGCCTTGACCATGGCATCAGCGGCCTCAATAGAACCGACTAAGCCTTTGGTTTCAATCATGCCTAAGGCTATATTTTGTCCATTCATAATCTCAACCCCTTACCTAATAAATCGATATCTTATTCAGCACCGAGTTTAGGCAAGATGTATTCCACTTCCGAATGGGGTCTGGGAATTACGTGTACGGAAATGAGTTCACCGACTCTCTGAGCAGCAGCGGCACCAGCGTCAGTAGCGGCTTTAACAGCGCCAACATCGCCACGAACCATAACAGTTACATAAGCGCCGCCAACATGTACTTTACCAATCAAAGTTACGTTCGCTGCTTTAACCATGGCATCAGCCGCTTCAATGGAGCCAACTAAACCTTTGGTTTCGATCATTCCTAATGCGATATTAGTCATTTAAAATTCCTCCTGTTTATCAAATCAATTATTTTAATAGATAAATTGTTATACTTTATTTAGCGCCACTGAGTTCAGCCCAGTTAGCAGGATAAGTTACAAAGAAGAACTTTGTAGTATCAGGTGTTGTGAAGGTTACTGTAGTATTGGCGGGGATGTAGAACACATCACCAGGGAGCCCTGTATATTTTTTACCGTTAACAATAAATTCCAGAGTACCATCAATTACGTAATCCATTTCATCATAGGTCAAAGTCCAGGTAAGATCAGAGTGATCTAAAGCCATGAAACCTGAAGTCATGTTAGGACTTTCCTGTGGATTAGTCAGTTCTTTAATGTAAACGCCAGGACGATCCTTTTCACCGTCATTAAAGACATCCATCTTTATGCTGTTGCCTTTGATAAGCATAAAGCCGGTTTCTGGATCAATAGCTCTAACTAAATCAGCTTGGGGACAGGGAGCAGCGGCACATTGACCGCCATTCATCTGCTGCATAACCTGCTGCACAATCTGAGCTACCAGATCGCTGTCAACACCTTGAGCAGCATTCTGATTATTAGATACTACAGGAGCAGGTGCTGCCTGGGGAGTCACAGGACCATTGCCGCCGGCAATAGCCTGGAAGGCCACAGGATTAGCTTTAGGCCAGGGAACAGTTTGAGCTGAAGGAGTCGATTGGGTAGCAACCGAACAGGGAATGGGCTTCAGTTCCGGCCAGGGAGAAGTAATTAAAGTATTATCTTCCCTATAACCAGGTACCGGCGGACATTTTGTCGCTGGGGAAACCGCCTGAGAACGGTTTACTATAGGGCCAGCTGTTACCACCGGTGAAGCCGCAGGAGAAGCCTGGTAAGGTTGTACGGCAGGAGCGGCGGTAACCACAGGAGCCGGCTGAGCTACAGGAGTAACTTGAACTGGCGGTGCTACAGTGGCTGTACAAGGTACTATACCGCCTCTTTGTATTTTAATGCCATATTCAACAGCGGTATCTCTAGCCGCCGGAGTTACAATAGCGTCATCATCCAGGCAAAGTTCTTTCTGACCTTGTTCAAACAAGGTTTTGATATCAAGTACAGAAATAAGTCTCTTCGTCAAATCTTTTCACCTCCTCAAATTCTAAAAATCTTAATATTAAATTTAAATGTTATAAAATTGAATTCTTTAACTCTTTATGCGGCGAAGGTATTACTACTGTTTCTACTAACATACCTTTTTCCCGGCAAGCCTGGGAACCAGCGTTAATAGCCGATTTTACAGCACCGACATCGCCTGTAAGGGTAACAAAGGATTTTCCGCCAATACCCATGCCTACTCTTACTTCAATCAACTCAACCTCACCTGTTTTTACCGCGGCATCAGCCGAGACTATCAGGGAAGCAATGGCAAAAGATTCAATGACACCTAATGCCTCTAAATCATATACCATTGTAGAGCAGGAAATAGCTTTTATTACCGAGGGGTGTACGTTGGGGATGACGAAATCATCTACTACGCAACCTTCACCGATATTTTTACCGGCTCTGACGGAATTCTCTACGGCACTTACATCACCGCAAATTAACACTATATATTTACCAGGGCAAATTGGTTTAGCGTCTAAAAGCTCGATTGTGGCGGCTTTCAGCATGGCATCGGCAGCCTCTATACCCCTTGCTATACTGGTAAATTCTACCAAACCTATAGCTCTTATCATCAGCTTACACCCCCTTGACTAATAATTATTCCCTTATCGGTAATGGCTTCTACCACACCGTCTATACTGGCGTGTACCGGAGCCCCTAAGGCTTTTTCCGGAACCTCGCCGATAATATCACCGCGTTTAACACTCTGACCAACTTTAACAATGGGCTGGGTGGGAGCGCCAACATGTTGTTTTAAGGGAATCGTTACGCGTTTATAAGTAACTGTTAATTCTTCCAGGGGAGCGTCTTTATCATAACGAGCCAGACCAATGCGGTTGACCACACGTTTGGAAGGTACTTTTCTGCTGGTCTGATTTTTATTAACTTTTTGATCCGTCGGAGGATCAAGAGGCTTAATACCTTTTTCCGACAGAATTTTCTTCATATTAGCATTCACTGTTCTGGGAGAAATATCTGCTGGACAGGAGAACTGTTCGCACATACCGCATTCAGAACAAGCAAAAGCCATTCTCAAAGTTTCTACCGCGTTTTCACCATATTTTAAAGCTCGCATTATGAGATGAGGCTCAATATGATGTCCAATCAGATAGCGGGGGCAAAGATCTGTACACATACGGCACTGTATACAAGCTGCCTGGGCCTGTCTGGTGATAGTGGACATCTCCATACTCCGTTTTGTAATCAGCTTATGATCCTTAGGCAACAGGATATAGCCTTTAGATGTTTTCGCTACCGGAGTATCGACATCCTCCAAAAGTCCGCCCATCATAGGACCGCCGTCTATTATACCGTAATTACTGAAATCTTTAACACCAGCTAAGGCAAAGGCTTCCCGTACTGTGATACCTACCGGCACTTTTACCGTTACTGGCTTAGGCACGGCACCGCATAGGGTGATATAAGTATCCGTTACCGGGATTCCTTTTTCGGCATTACAGATATTGATTAATGTTTCAGTATTGGTTACTACTGCCCCTACTGCGATAGGAATACCGCCTTGGGGAACTAAACGACCAGTAGATTCATAAAGGGTAATAGGTTCATCACCGGCAGGATAAAAGTCATCCAAAATATGAATACGTAAATTATCTTTTCCGGCAATAGCTTTTTGCAAAGTGGCTATAGCTTCTTTATGTTTACCTTTAATAGCTATAATACCTTCTTTGGCACCAGTAACGGAAACCGCCAACTCCAAACCATGCACCATTTCTTCGGCGCGTACAACCATAAGTTGCTGGTCAACTCGGAGCAGAGGTTCACATTCCGCGCCATTGGTGACAACCACTTCCGCTTGAGCCGCAAGTTTTACATGGCTGGGAAAGCCTGCGCCACCCGCACCTACGACCCCGGCATCTCTAATTTTTTTAATAATATCTTGGGTCATAGCTTACTCCTTAGTTTTACCCCATTCGTTTTCATCTATTATACCGACAATCATAGCGTCAACGGGAACATTGCTGTCATAACCGCCTGCCCGACGTGCGGAACTGCCGCCAACTACGATTACTAATTCACCTATTCCAGCCCCGATAATATCAGCAGCTATCAGTACCTTACCGCCGTTATTAGCAGGATTTTCCAAATCTGCCGGTGTATCCAGCACTTGAACGATCATCAGCTTCGTACTGCGCAAAGTTTCTTCTTTTCTGGTTGCCCAGATATTATCGATTACTCTGCCGATTTTCATGGCCTCAGTCCTTTCTTAATAATCGTAATCATCGTCATAATAGCTTTCCTCCGCCTGACCTTGCTTCATACTGCCGAGAGCAATACCCAAGGGAGTAACTAACATGGGATTATCAGGTTTAACAACTGTTGTTTTAAGCTGTTTTTGCAATACTTTCTCTACCCCTTCAAAACAGCAGGTACCGCCAACAAGATAGATAGTATCTATTTGATATCCTTCTATACAGCGCCTAACTATACTGCCCATTTTCTCAAAAACAGGTCTTACCAGGGGCATAAGTTCTTTATGTTCCGCTTTATCCTTTTTCAGCTCTTCAGCTTCTAAGAATTTGATACCTTTAGCGCCGGCTATTACCAAACTTAAATGGGTACCGCCGGAGGGTTCGTCATCGACAAATACGACTTTGCCCTCTTTCAGCACCGCTATACCTGTGGTACCGCCGCCGATATCAACAACCGCGCCGTTTTCTATATTGAGGACATTATTGGCCGCTGTAGGTTCATCCATGGTGTATTCTACATGGAAACCGCAGGCCTCGGCCACATAACGTATAGCGCGGCAATCTCCGGAATTCGTACCAGGAGGATAGGCTACACCGGCAATTTCAAGCTCAGCGCCTATGGATTCCTCAATTTGATGCTTCAGCTTTTTCACAATTTGCATAGCGCCGTTATAATCAACGACTAAACCGTCTTTCACAACTTCCGCAAATTCCATGGCTCCGGCTAAGGGAGTGCCGTCCTCATCAACAACTGCCAGAACAATGTAGGCTGTGCCCAAGTCCACCCCGGTATATATTTTTTTCCCTTTAGCTGCCTTTTTCGGCTTTTTGAAAGTTTTATCGTAAGCCGCAATTAAGGCATTAGCCTCTTTTAATTCTTTCACATTATCACCATATTAACATCCATACTTATAAACTCCTCCCAGCAGCTGCAGCATAAATACATATATCACACTGCTGAAACGGTTTACAGCCTGAAGTATATCATCTCTGTCCGTACTGCCGTCTTCCTTATAAAAAGCATGGGCGGCAGCTAATTCCATTTGTCTGGCCACGGCGCGCATATAGTTTAGTTCCGCCATAATTTTACCGTGCTCAGGCTGGGGAGTAAAGTGGTTAGCATCGTAATATTTATTGGGATAATGAGAGCGGTCTCTTATTTCCGCCGCATCCCAACCACAGATATTGATAGGCTCCAAAGGCTCCTGACGGACTTCAGCCCGCATTATTTTACGAGAGCATTCTAATAACTCAGTTAAATCCCGAGCTAAACCTTTAAAACCATCATTTTCCGCACTGATAATTCCTTTTAGAACAACACCCTCAAATATATCCAATTGGCCTCTAAAAGCAATCATCGGATGAGTTTTGGGTACCAGTTCGGCACCGCGTAAATGGGTCATATGTTCAGGTTTCTCAGTGTTTACATGGGATCTGTCCATATTTTGAACGGTAGTATCATTAGCCATGACATTGCCACCCATAGTATTATTGTTTCCTCCTTGGGTTACTATAGTCTGGGACTGCGGTTCACTTACGACTGTATTCTGGGACGCAGGAACCCCGAACTGCTGGGGAGCTTGACTTTGCTCCACCTGCTGCTGGTATTGCTGTATCACTGGCTGCTGATATCCATTGTTAACCTGAGTTACAGGCGGTGAGCTTTCCGTTATTACCACATTGCCACTATTAGAGAAGTTACCGGCGGATAAAGGCTGAGGCTTCGGCGGCACTTTAGGATAAGCCGGAGTCGGCGCCGATATATTGTAGCGCCGGTCTTCCTGGGCTAATTGACTTTCGGAAACACCATCGCGCAAAACTCGTATTTTACGTTCGCTCAAAAATTGGGAGGCGGCAGGAGTCAATTTCATGCCGGAAGGCAAATCAAAGGAGGTAAAGGGTGCCTTTTTATATATGTCACGTAATTCAGCTTCGGTTACTACTTTCAAATTATCTTACCTCCCTTCCTAAAATCTAAAATCTTAAGAATCGCTGATGATTCAATTAAAGATCAAAGTCATGGGGAGTTCTGGCCACAGCGATAACAGCGTCTCTAAAAGCTTCCGTCGCGGCTTTACAAGCACTTTGACTACCTGTTAAGAGAGCTCCGCCAAAGTTAGTTTCTGTAGGAGGACCATACCACAAAGGCATAGTTACATCAGCCGCTTTGATGGCGGCATCAACGCCGAATACCGCTTCAATGGGAGGAGCGATCAAGTAGGCCAAAGGCTGACCTTCCGGAATTCCGGCGCATTCAGAAAGATAACTGCCAGTACGAGAAATTGTATGAGCAAAATATACTATGCTGTCGTTATCATCGGCAGAATAGAACCATGCTTCCTCCGCTAAATATTGAACGGCCGCATTGAGGCCGGCCTTGGTTTCAGCAGGATTGGGACCGGCTAAAATACCAATAAATTCACCGGAAAGAGGACCGGAAGAATGAGCGGCGCCAGCATAGAAGGATTTCGCGTAAACAACCCTAACTTCCGCTTTTTTAGTAGCTTCATCGATGGCCGTATACGCGCAATCATCGATATCACAGGTGAACATGGCAATACTTTGTTCATAGTCTGTCATGCCCAAGTCTTTTCTTAAATCCGTAGCCACACTGGGAATGAATTTTGTGGATAACACTTTCGGTTTTACAGGATCTAATAGTGCCATTTATTTTACCTCCTTAATTGTTTCCTTTATCAAACACCAAAGTCTTTACAACTACTGGGACTACCCGCCCGCCCATAATGGGACTGCCTATATCTATGTAGTCGCCTTCGTCAACTTGGATCTGGTCTACACAAACCAATTCAACATGATGATTGGTCTCTATTTCCAAACACTGACCTAAAGCCTTGCCGCAGTCAGCGCCTAATACAACTATCAGTACGGCCCTATATCTTAAGTATTCCGCCATACCATCGCAAATTCCTTTTGCCAAATCATGTATGGCTTTATATGTAACATCTGCGGGTTCATCAATATATATAGCCAGCATTTTATCTGGATCTTCACTGCTGATGCGCCCTACATGCTCTTTAATAGTCTGAGCTATAACTTGAATGTCATCTGGCATATTACCCTTGGCAAAGGGAGATAATACCATAATGTTTTTTAAAGGCAATGTTTCCTCATCAACATGAATGGTACTGCCGCTGATGTTCATAGAGTGGATACCAGCCCCGATTACTGTTGCCCTAATAGTTTCCAAGGGCTTGGCTAAGGATACTCCGGCTTCCTTAAATTTCCGCCGTAATGCCCAGCCAAGAACGGGACCTATATCGCCGTATTGAGTCATCTCAGAGATAGAAACAGGTTCAAAGTCGCTGTATACATAATCCGCTACCCCGCCGGAAATCACAACTTCATATATTTCATAATCAGTTTTCAAAGCCGGGGTCATCAGAAGCTCTGTCAAGAGAGAGCCGGGAGTACGCTGAACGATGGATTCCACACAGAGGTCAGCCATGGTTTCCGCTACAGTTATCAGCTGTTTCTGGGTGACCTTTTGGCCTATCTGTAAATCCAAGCCTAAATGGTTCAGTACCCGCTGAGCCGGAGGGGCGACATACGTTATAGTATCGCCGCCTTTCTCAAACTCGATAAGGTGACCGCCTACATTGATACAAGCTGCATCTATGACTCTGCCACCCTCAAAAACACCTATGTTAGCGGTACCGCCGCCTACGTCTATATTGGCGTACACTTTATGATGCTCCTCGGAAAATCCCGCGGCACCGGAACCGCGTCCGGCTAGAATAGATTCCAAATTAACTCCGGCGGTAGCTACCACAAAATCGCCGGCATATTCAGAAACTGATTCCAATATATTAGCCGCATTTTCCTTTTTGGCGGTTTCACCAGTAATAATTACAGCTCCGGTTTCTACATCCCAGGGATTCATTCCGGCCCGCTTGTACTCTTCAGCAATAATATCAGCCACCGCCTCTGCGTCAATAAGCAAATGATCATCAATGGGTGTAAAATGAATATCACTGCGGTAAAGCACTTCCCTGTCGGAAATCTCCATATGGGGAATTACTGAGGCGGGAGCGGAATTCCTTACAGTTAAACGACTGAGAACTAATTGGGTTGTGGTGGTACCAATATCAATGCCAACGCTTATAATCTTTTGTTCAGCTACGCTAATGGCAAACACCACCTTTCCCTAAACTCTTAAATAAAATTTATTTAGTCAGCTCATTAAGTTTAACACCGCTGGCTTTATGTTTAAGAATATTTTTAATCAATTCAACTAATTGAGCGCCAGCTTCTACCGGAGGAGTACCACCCTTATAAATATTGGAAATCAAAGTTCTGTCAGCTTCCACTGTATCCTTGGTAGGTTTATAAATAAGATAAGCGCTCATACTGCTGGCAGTACCAAGACCAGGTCTTTCACCAATGAGGTTTACTACCACATCACAGCCTAATTCCATACCCACGTCATCCATTACACGAACACGGCCGTTCTTAATGAAAACAGGGGTTCCTACAGTAACGCCAAGACCCTGCAAACCATTGAGAAGAGGAGGCATGATATCCTCAATATTTCTTTCAATAGCTCTGGAACTCAAACCATCGGTAACAATGATCTGTACCTGTACACCCTTTTTGCAAACCTGGTTTAATATACGTCTGCCATCAGCGCTTAAGACGGTACCACGGTTAGGTTCTGTCAGGAATTGTTCTTTAGTAGCGGCCTCAGTTGTCACTATTTCCAAATTGTTGTTTTTCAGAAAGTCTTCACTAACATCAAGGAAAACAGCGTCGCGAGCCGCGGCATGGTCAGCCAAGAAACGGATAAGAGGATCTGTTTTCTGTCTGGTTCCGCAACGTCCCAAAGCGATACGAGCGTTAGTAATTCTCTTCATAGCTTCCAAAGAGGATTGATTATAGGGATTATCAACCATGGGAACACTGATGTCCGGGAGCTCGATAACACCATCATCGAAAACTGAGCCGGAGCTTGGAGTATTTATGCTAACTGTAGTCTGAGGAGTAGCACCGCCATTTTTACGTAATTCGGCAAGTACCGACTCGACTATCTTTCTTTCCATTTCGTTATTATAATCTGGCACCTTCATTCACCTCCATTATTTATCAAAGATAGACGGATCACCGGCAATGGGAGTGAGATGGCCGTCTTCCATTAAGCCCATTTTTTCCATCCATTTTTCAAATTCAGGCAAGGGACGTAAACCTAAAACCTCACGGACAGTGGCGTCATCATGGTAACTGGTATCCTGATAGTTCAGCATAACATCGTCGCCGCCGGGTACGCCCATGAAATAGAAGGAACCAGCCATGGCACAAAGCATGGTACCGTTTTCTTGGTCGTTCTGGTCAGCGTTCATGTGATTGGTATAACAGGGAGCGATACCCATGGGCAGACCATGAAGTTTACCCATAAACAAGTCTTCCAAGTCGGCCCGGACAACTTCACGTCCATCATAAATAGTTTCAGGTCCAATAAAACCGGATACATTGTTTACCATAAAAGGCTGGAAGTGACGGCCAAAGCCATAGGTTCTGGCTTCCAAAGTCATTTCGTCAACGCCTTCATCGCCTTCCAGAGATAACTCGGAACCCTGACCTGTTTCAAAATACATGAAATTAGGTCCTAAGCTTGTCCCGCCAAGACGAGCGGCTTCTCTAGCTTCGCTGAGGAGAGCGGCGTCAATACCAAAGGCTTCATTGGTAGCTTGGGTACCAGAAATGGATTGGAAGAAAACATCGATAGGAGCGCCTAATTCCTGAGCCTTCATCTGAGTGGTAACATGGGCTAAAACACAAGCCTGGGTAGGAATTTCCCATTTTTCCATAAATTCATGGGCTGTTTTTAACAAATAAGCTGTATTTTCCGGATTATCTTCTACCGGGTTAATACCAATGACAGCATCGCCGGAACCATAGGTAAAACCTTCCTTCATAGAAGCCATAATACCATTGACATCGTCGGTAGTATGGTTAGGCTGATTTCTGTAAGCAATCGTGCCTTTTATACCCATAGTGGTATTGCAGCGGCTGGTAGGACGGAGCTTGGAAGCGGCAGCTACCAAGTCCATGTTGCTCATGATCTTCGCAACACCGGCAATCATTTCCGAAGTCATGCCGCGGCCCAGTTTGAGAACTTCATATTCAGGCTGGGAAAGAACAAACTCACGGATAGCGCCGATAGTATAATTCTTATATTTATTATAAGTAGATTTATTAATATCATCATAGATGATACGGGTAACTTCATCCTTTTCATAGGGAATTACTGGATTTTCGTAAATATCCTCCAAAGTCAGGCGGCTGAGTACTAACTTTGCCGCAACTCTCTCGGTCTGAGATTCCGCTGCCACACCCTGAAGGGTATCGCCGGCTTTAACTTCATTAGCCTTGGCCAGAACCTCTGCCACAGATTTAAAAGTAAAAACTGTGCCGTAGACGTTAGCTTTTAGCTTCATTCTTAAACCTCCTTAATCGTGGTTACTGTATTAATAAATATATAAAAGATAAATTTATAAACACTAATTATTCGCTAAAAAAATTCTCAACAAATTCTCTTAATTCTTCAAGGCCCGCACCAGTAACAGAAGAAATTGGAATATACACATCTTCCGTTGTTTCCAGAGTCTTTAAAATAGATATTGATCTATCTACATCGGCGCCTTCCTTATCAATCTTAGTCACTACACCAATAGAGGGCTTGGGAAATCCCGTAGCAAACCCCGGCGGAAACAAAAGACGATCAATTGTGGCATCCTGCAAAAAAATGATTAGATCCGCTTCTAAAGCCGTGGCAAAAAGACAATGATGATAAAATGGATTTTCCACAAATTCTCCCGGAGTATCAATAGAATTGGCCTCAAATTCCAAGCTCTGGGTCTTAGTTACCCCTTTACCATGATAAAGGGTATGCAACAAAGTTGATTTGCCGGTTCCTACCGGACCCACAACCATAATGCGTTTCTTCATGATTTAGTCAGCGGCGCCGGAGAATATCCTAATACTGTTTCCAGATACTCATTTACGGCCTTTAAGGATGTCGTTACACTTGCCACATCACCGGTAATTGTCAGCGCGCCGGTAAAACGATCTAAAAAACCAATGCGTACCTCCCCGGCCTTTGTGGCTATATCTCCGGCAATAATCGCGGTTTCACCAGGAGTTAAGGTCAAAATACCTATAGCCCCGTCATGGGGCAAACCTAACTTATCGTAAACATCGTCAACTGGTTGGGCGATAACATGTAAAAGCGTAACCTGCTTCCCAGGAACATATTCCTGTATAACACGTTGTTTGCCTTCATTGGCATCTCCGTCGTAAACCACTTTTTCACCGCCCTTTCCTTAATAAGCCCGCGTCGGCGGATGCTATGTCTTCACCTCCAAAATCTTAGATTTTTAAAGAGAAAACGCTTTTTCAGCATTAATATATACTGCAATTTTCATGCCAAAAACCCTTTTTTTTCACCCCGTGGCACAGTGGGTCTTACCTGCTGTCCCTCGATCTGTCGTTATTCGTCCAAGTCAAAAATGACTTATAAAATCATATTTGACTTGACTATATTATTTTTTCGACTTTTTTAGACTATTTTGTCACCTTCATAAAACCTTTAAACCAAGCCCGTAAAGTAGAAAAATCATCAAATATATAATCAGGATTACCAGATGCCACGATCCAAGGCTTCTGCCAACCCCAGGTAACACCAATACGCACATCTATTCCAGCCTCAGCGGCTTCAACCATATCGCCTTTAGTATCCCCTACAAAAATGGTCTTTTCCCCAGGATACTGAGCCATTACTTTATGTAACTTAAGAATCTTGCTGGTCTCTTTTTCCGCTCCTAAGACCTCTCTTATACCCTCTACACCGTTTTCCGCCATTATGCGTTCAACAGTATTTGAGGTATTGGATGTTACCACATAGACGGGATAATGCTTTGTTAATTTTTTTAATAACTTTACAATGGGCTTGTGAGCATCTACATGAAAATCCGGGGACTCTTTTTTCTGGGCGTATATATCCATGGCAACCTTAAGCTTATCCTGGGGCACGCCCCAATCCATTAGACCCTGATAAAAATTGCCTTCACTTAGCTTTGCCATATCATCACTGGTATTAACAGCATCTATACCAACTTCGTGGCACGCGGACACAAAATTTTTAGTTTCCACCGCCAAGGAATCCACGACTACTCCATCATAGTCAAAAAATATTAAAGCCATTACTCTCTTACCCCCAACAGTTAAAAAATACCTTTCTATACGACTTAATCATACCCTTAAATGACTGTTTTGTCAATCGCTAAATTCAGGGATAAAACCACCATAAACTGGCATTTTTCCTCATAGAAACTATTCCCCCTGCTTATGGGAGCACCCAAGACAAAAATAAATTATACCGGAAATTTTTTATTTTTATATAAATAAAATTTGTTTTAATTAGATAAATAATTCACCAATAAGGAAAGGCGCGCGTGATTTACACACGCGCGCCTTTGTTCTTTTATTTTGTGCTCCTAATAGGGAGCATCTTTGAAAATTAATAATCCCAAACAGCGTCACCAGCAACAATACCGGGGAAGTTAGCTTTGATCTTAGCATCAAGTTCGTCAGAGAATCTGGCGGGATTGGGTTTGCTGAGAAGTTCGTCAGCTTTGTCATAGCATCTATCTTCGATGGGTCTGCCATCCCACTGAGCACGAGCGTCTCTGGAACCAATATTAGTAAGATAAGCGATAGATTTCATATTTCTGAAGGTATGTTCTTCAGACATGTAAAGACCACCAGGTCCGATCTTATCAATCAAACCGATGCATTCTTTCAAGTCGGCTTCATCATAATCCATACCACGTTTCATTCTCTTTAAGCTCATAGCTACTTCATTATCGATGATAGCTTTAGCAAAATCGAAAGTGGTAAGGCTGTCGATAAGACCACCCATGTTCAAGAGGGAAGCGCCAGCTAACATAGCACCAGTAGTATTAAGAGCTACTTCATAACCATTCTGAGCGTCATTGCAGTGAGCATTGGTCAAGCCAATGTAACCGCCGGAAGGAACACCGTAGAATTCAGCCATTTCAGTGTGGGCCATTTCCAAAATACCGGTTTCAACAGCACCAGGAGTATAGTTACCAGTTCTCATATCAGCAACAGTGGGGAGATAAGCATAGATAATAGGCATACCTTCACGAATCATCTGATAATAGCAGTTGATAGCTAAGAATTCAGCGTTGCCAACTACCAAAGTACCGACCATACTCATAGGAGAGGTCATACCAGCATTGGGAACAACTGTGGTGTATACAGGAAGACCTTTTTGTGCCAAATAAGTAACAGCTTCAGTGGATTCAACATCCATGGTCAGAGGAGAAACCACAGGGCAATAATGATGGTTAATGAAGGGGCGTTCCATATAAGCTTCTTCACTGCCAGCAATAGTATAACCCAGTTCCAAGCAGGTCATTAAGTCCTTCATATTAACAGTGTTGGAACGAACAGGTTTTTTGCAGTTCTTCAAGGCAGGATAGAATCTGGATAAAGTGAACTGACCTTCAGGAGCATCATCAGCCAAAGTAGAAATGGAAAATACATTAAAGCCGGGGAGCTCATTAATAAGATACGCAATGTTAGCGATATCTTTAGAAGTAGCACGGCGTTGTTCCTTAGTTTTAGGATCGAGTACGAAAGGCGCGGAGCTAGCTGTTACAACACAGGGGCCTTCTTCGGGAATGGTAATATCAAATTCAGGATCCTGAGCGGTAAAGGTATAGGAAGGCTGGAAATATTTAATTTTTTCTTCAATTACCTTATGGGGAATTTTTACATGACCTTCAGCGTCAACATCGCAGCCATGTTCCTTAAATATTTCTCTGGCCTTTTCATTATGGACTAAAAGACCGGTTTCTTCCAAAACCTGCATGGAAGCTTCATGAACGCTTTGTCTTTGTTCAGGTGTCAAATACTTTACTTCTTGTGTTAACATTATATAACACTCCTCTCCCAATAATTTATAAAAAATATAATTTTATAATCATACTCACCCTGGGTAAGCAAAAATAATCTTCTTGAAAACAACTATAAGTTGAATATTGCAAAAAACGTGCCATTTATAACCATTTCGCAATATAAATTAAAAAATCACCATAAAAATTAAATTTGTTCAAGCTCTTTCTTGTAAAAGCCATACTATAGAGGGCTTTTATAACGGCTATTAATAAAAATTTTCAAAAATAAGTTGTCCTAAATACAACTAATAAATAAAATAATTAGGCTATTTTTCCAGTAAGCCTAAGTCGTTTTTGCATAATAAGTCGTTTTTGCATATACGCCGACAAGAGTCAGAAAAATGATCCCCTACTTTTTACATCGACAAAAATCCACTTATTTCGCAAAAGATAATAACCGCACCAAAAGCTGCCATAGGGCAGCTTTTGGGCAGTTATATAGTAACCTTTAAGTTCAGTCTTTGATATAGCTATTGATAATAGCTTTACATTCGTCAGGAGCGGCATAATACATTACCAAATCTCCATTAGCGGCCAATTCATAAGACTCTTCCACTAACAAACCATTTTCAGTAGCGGTCATAAGGGACTGGAGAACATCCTTTTCGTTGAGTTTACGATGAGAGGGATACTCAGGTTTCAAGGCCTTTACAACATCAGCAGGATTGGCTTTATCCACAGTTGTCATATACTTTAAAATAGCAAAGTTTAACGGTTTTTTCATAATCTTAAGCCTCCTTCTTTCTGAAGAGATCTAAGGGGTTCATCGCGATGAGCCAGATACCGAATACTTCAACAATAGCGGCAATCCACTGAGTAGCGCTCAAGGGAGCATAATCCCAAGGAAGAATGAGACCCATCAAGATCCAGCTGCAAAGAGGTACCCAGAAGGAATACATGGCATTGAGGGTCATACCAAGAGCGGCACCGCACATAGCATTACCTTTGTACCACATACGGAAGGACTGACCGCAGAAGAGACCTGAGAAGATGAACCAAATGATGGCGCCGCCGCCGATGGCTCCGCCTACCAGGTAAACATAGATGTTGCCGGAGATGTCAGAAGTATCTAACATAGCTCTGGTCATTACGCAGAGGATAGGAACAACAATGATCAGGTTGGTAAGACCAGATGTGCACTGACGGATGGTGATACTGATATCATCATCAATCATGGAAGTGGCATAACCACCGATGCTGCCTTCAATACCCCAGCCAAGAGCGGCTATGAAAGCGATGCAGCAACCGATGAAAGCGCTCATGTCAAGGCCGTCAAAACTGGTCCAGCCAATAACAACAGCGGAGGCAAAGCAGATTACGATACCGCAGAACATACGGAGGTTCAGCTGCTGTTTCAGGAAAACACGGCCAATGATAGCACCGACAGCGGCACAGAGAGCGGAGATAGCGGCGGCAATACCACCAGCCATCATCAAACCTACGTTGTAAGCGGTAGCGGCGATAGGACCACCAGCTAAAGCAACACCGATCATGATAGCGCCGGGTTTGGTTTTCAAAGTGGCGATAAAGTCACCAAATTTACCCTTCACAATAGCGATAACGATCTGCCAAATAGCGGAACAGGTATCGTTCAAACCAGCGCCGACAGCACAGAGCAAGCAATAACCAAGGATAGAACCAGCAATACCAAGTTCCCAGAAGCCTACCCAGTTACCTACACCTTCACCAGCGACGAGAAATGCGGAATAGAGACCGTAGAGAATACCGGAGATTAAAGCAGTGATAATACCTTTTTTCAAAAAGGAAGATTTTGCTTGTTTGTACTTCTCTCTCGCAGCCGCATTGGTTACGTCTTTTGTACCAATTGCCATTAAAATCCCTTCTTTCATTTAAAATTTTAATAAATATAAAACCGGCAGATGGCAGGTCTGCCAAAATTGAGATGTGAAACGGTCTTTCTAAGAAAACCGTTCACAAATCAAAAACCTAACTCAACAAATTTTCCACTTGCCACTATTATACTATATATCCCTGAGGATTTCCACTGTTTTGTATAATTTTTTTTAAAAAAGTTTGTTTTTTTGCCAAAGGGCTTAGGCATTCTTTATTACTTCATATAAATCTTCAGCATGATTATCTATATAATGAAGCAATTTTACAATATGTGTAAGGTAGAAATAATATTCGTACTCGTTATAATCTTCCCAATCTTCATAGTAGCAAACAGACCAATTCAGCAAATAAAGAGCGGCACCTAACATCATATAAGGGAAGGCTTTCTTTTCCTCGTCTGTTATAGGAGTTAAGGTACCTTCAGTCTTCAGGAAACCATTATAGCCGTCCAGATAATAGCCAAAACGATCAAACCATAAACGTCCGTCAGTTTGAGCTTCCCAAGAGGAACATGAATATACTAAGGCAAAACAAACATCAAAAAGACGGTAATCTAATTTGGACCAGTCAAAGTCAAAGAGTCCTACGCATTTTCCATCTTTCCATTTAGCGTTACCAGGATGAATATCACAATGACAAGGTACTTCCGGCATTCCTTTAATCAATTCGGGAGTAATATTTTCCTTGACCTTGTCGCACATTTCCAGGAAGAAAGGTAATGATTCCTTCCATAAACGCAGGAAACGGTTATTTTCCGGAATTCCCAGATCCTTATAGCAATTAGAAAAGATATCTTTAAATTTGACTACATAATCAAGAATACGGGGCTCTTCTTTAGCACCAGGGTCAAACCCGTTGGCATAATTATGAAACTTCGCTAAAATACGGGCAAATCCACTGTCTTCTTCTGGCGTCATATTGGTGTTTATCCAATCATAGGTATCTTCGCCATCTAAAAAATCATATACGGCAAAGCAGCGCTTTACCCGTTCCCCTTCTTTTTCTTCCTCCAGCTCAACAAAGGAAGCGCCGTCCTTCGTACGGATAACACCGCTGGCTTCTTTCATGCCATTGGAGAGAATATATTCCAGAAGGCTGTGTTCTACCTCAATATCGTTATAGGTAACAGTTCTCTTATATTTTCTGACGAAATAGTCCGTAAGTTTTCCGTCTTTCTCCATAATAACACCAAAGCTGCGGTTTACATAACCACCAAAAATTTCATAGGCATCAACTATTGTACCAAGATCATAATAATCATGCATAAGATGATTTAACTGACTTCTGGACATAGCCATTTCTGAAGTGCTGTATAATTCATCAACAGTACGTTTCATAGCCGAAAACTGAGAGCGCATAGCCCCAAAATCATCGGCATTCACTTCTTTAAGCTGTAATTTTCCTTCTACATTCATAACTAAGTCCTCCTTTTTTCCTGATTTAAACAAATATGCGGGAAATCTGCAATATAACTCTTTATACTTTATATATAAAGGGGACCTTTCGCAAAAAAATCGCGACACTTATTATTTTGGTATATTGCAGAATATACTGCAAAAATCATGCCAAAGCGCAAATTTTTAAAATGCCCTGAAAAAAATAAGAAAATAAAGCTAAGAATATAGTCATAAGATTTGAATTATAAGTTAATATTGACTTATAATTCAAATCTGACTTGATGCCATTCATTTTTTTATGTTTTTTTTCCGCGTAAAGTAAAAGTATTCGACTTTTCTCCCGGCTTTAAAAGCTTATTCGACAAAAGCTTTTTTTTATCATCTATTTATATCGCTGGCATAAAAATTGCAATATATTAAGGCATACTTTATGCTATATATATTATAACATAAAGTTAAAAAAAAGACAAAAAATCTCTACTTTACTAAAATTTCTACAAAAGAGGAGTAAAAAACGATGGCAGATATCAAAGTATGTGAAAACACCAAGCCCGCAGAAGTCCAAGAAATTAAGCGTATGGCAAAAGATTCCGGTTTATTTCCCGGTAAGGAAATCGAAAGCATTACTTATATGCCCGGTGGTTTAACTAACAGAAACTTTAAAGTATTTATTGACGGCAAATATTATGCCTTCCGCATTGCCGGTGAAGGTACTGCTGAATATTTGGATCGTCCCAGAGAAAAAGCGGCTGTAGCTGCTGTTAATTATCTTGGTATCAGTCCTGAATTTTACTATTATGAAGAAGCTACTGGTTCTAACATCGCCCGTTATGTTTATGGCGATATTATGAAAAAAGAAGACTTCCGTAACCGTACTGAAGTAAGAAAACATGCCGCTAAAATTCTCCGCACCTATCATAACAGCGGTGTGGAAATGGACGGCGTATTCGATCCCTTCCAGGAAATTATAACCTATCATCAATATCTGAAAGACAATAAATGGGAAAGATTCTATCCTGAAATGGAAGAACTGGATAAAACCTATGATAAAATCAGAGAAACTTTCCAGAAAAATCCTCCTAAACGTGTATGTTCCCATAACGACTGTCTTTCCGAAAACTTCCTTTTTGACGTTCCCAATGACAAAATGGAACTTATCGACTGGGAATATTGCGGCATGAATTTCTACAGCTTTGATATTGCCGCTGTTGTCAGCGAAAATGATATGCTGGAAGATCAGGAAGAAGACTTCCTCCAATACTATTTTGAAGGCGAACCCACCGAAAGACAGAGAGCTGAAGTTCTCATCGGCAAGTTCATCATGGATGGTCTCTGGATTCCCTGGGCTTTGGTACAAAGCGTAACCAAGGTTGAAGAAAGAGACGAATATTGGGATTGGGGCTATGTGCGTGTAAATCGCTGCAAAAAACATTTATCCAACCCCAACTTTAATCATTATTTAGAATTACTTGGCAAACCTGAATAAGATTTAACTCCTTATTTATTATTTATTATTTAATAATCCGACCCTATCCTCACTTTAAACCCCACTTTTTATAAAGTGGGGTTCTTTTTTGTGTTTAGCAACTCAAACAGGCCAAAGCTAAACAAAAAAAGGAGACGCTCTCTCCTTCTACCTCCTTGGTGAATTTGAGTACGTCTCCCTTTTATTCTTTCTGTTATAAAATAGCTAAGCTATCTTATTTCTTTTCCGCAGCTCTCTTTTCGGCGTATTCTTTCTGAGCTTCCAAAACAAAGTTATGCAAGTCTTTCTGAACATTTTCCGGCAAGGGATTCTGAGGTTTGCTGTTTTCCAGCATATCGATGGCAACTTCATAGGAACGTTCGAGAACGTCTTTGCCGCCGCCAGCCATCCAGTTATCAAACATCTGTCTGTTGATGATTTTGGGATTAGGAGCGGACAAGTTCTTGAAGTTAGCAAAGGTATGCATATGGCTTACGAATTCGCCGCCAGGGCCAACTTCCGTGATAACGGGAACAGCAAGATGTTCATCGTCAACAGGAACGCCTTCGATGGTCTTGAGGATAAGACCAACAAATTCATGCTGCATAACCAATTGCGCGAAGTCCCAAGTAATACCATTTTCCAGCATACCGATACCATAAATCATATTGGCACCTGCCAATGCGGGTAAGATAGCTGTCAAAGTGGCTTCATGAGCAGATTGAGCGTCAACACATTTGGAATCGCACTAACCGCCTGATACCCAGCTGGGTACTTTATAGAACTGAGCCATCTTGGCTACGAAAGCACTGAATAAAGCGGCTTCAGGGCTGCCCATAGCGGAGCAGGTGGTTCTCAAGTCCATCATAGCGGTGGAGGAACCGTATACCATAGGTACGCCTCTCTTCAAGGCTTGACCCAAAACAAACATAGCCAAAACTTCAGCATTGTGGGTTACCATAGTGCCTGCCAGATGAGCGCAGGTGGTACCGCCAGCCATACCAAGAGGATTGATTTTTACGGGAATACCAAGCTTGGTGGCGAGGATCAAAGCATCGGTGGCACCTTCAGGAGCTACCAAGGGGCTGATCGGGTCGGTGCTGGTGCCGAAGAAGGGTCTTTCTTTGAAAGCTTCTTCAGAGCCTGCTACCATGCAGCCCATTTTATAAGCGGCTTTGATATTTTCGGGGTCATGCATACCAATGTAACCGGGTTTGGTAGTATTATTCAAGAAAGCTTCCAGAACATAAAGCTGACCTACGAAGGGGTCTACATCTTTAGGAACGATATTTCTTTCAAAAACAACAATGTTTTCCAACTGGTCAATCATGGTAACGGATTTCCAAAGGTCATCCATGGTGGGGTCGCGGCGTTCGCGGGTATAGGGGTCGATAACATTGAGGGCTTCCCCAAAGTTTACGAAACCAGTGCGGCCGGATTCACAATACCAGTCTCTTTCGGGATCTCTACCGCAAGCGCGATAGTTAGGAGGAGCGACGCGCATTGCATCTTCCACTACCCAAGCGGGGAATTTAACGATATGAGTTTCTTCATTCACATCGCAGCCAAGACCGTCATAAACTTCTCTGGCTTCCTTGCTTTCCACTTTCAAACCGACGTTTTTCATTACGTCCAAAGTGGCAAGATGGACTTCCCAAAGTTCTTCCTCGGTGAACATATTCAAACCGAGAGCACTAGTACGTTTTGTGTTTACAAGTAAACCTCTAGCCAAAAATAACACCTCCATAGTTTTGAATTTTTCTTGGACACCTTACATTAATGCAAATACCATACCAAAAGGCGCCTATAAAATATTTTTTTTAGAATATAGTCTTACGCTCCTGTTATTGAATAATCACAGGAGGAAAATTATGCCAGTATAAAAAATTTTTTAACCCAAAACTGGATATTTAAGTCAAATACGACTTAAAATAGCAAAATTATTGAGAAACAGCATGATTCTCATTATTCTTTTTATCTTTGACACTACCATAGTAACGACGTATTAAGCGGCTGGCTTTACTTTGACTAATTTTCAGCTTACGCGCTACTTCATAAGAGCTGCCATATTTTTCGTAGGACTGAAGTATAATTTTCTTTTCCACTTCTTCTAATGCCTCATCTAAAGATCCTTTATTTAGAAAAGGAAACATTTCCGAGGCTGATTCATAACGCAGTGAGTCTGGCAGGTCCTCTATATCTATAAGATCCTCAGGACACATTACCACCAGTCGCTCCAAAGTATTTTCCATTTCCCTAACATTGCCTGGCCAGGGGTATTTAATAAGTACATCTAAAGCTCTATGGGATATCTGGCGGTGTAAATCATACCGTTCATTATACTTATTAATTATATAATGTACCAAAGGTTCTATATCATCTGGTCTTTCTCTTAAAGGCGGAATAGTTATCTCGAAGACATTGAGGCGGTAATAAAGATCGTCTCTAAAAGCCTGCTTCATCACCATAGCCTGTAAATCTTTATTAGTAGCCGCTAAAATACGGCAATTCACCTTCTTTTCCTTTCTGCCGCCTACTGGATAATAAACCTTTTCTTGTAAGGCGTGGAGAAGCTTAGCTTGAAGATGCAAAGGGATCTCCGCGATCTCATCTAAAAACAAGGTACCACCGTCAGCCAGCTCAAAAAGCCCGATGCGTCCTTTGCCGCTGGCGCCGGTAAAAGAACCAGCTGAATACCCAAAGAGTTCCGATTCCATCAATTCAGCAGGAATAGCGGCGCAGTTAATAGATACAAAAGGTCCATCCTTTTGGCTGCCGGAATTATGTATATATTTAGATATTACACCCTTACCAGTGCCGCTCTCTCCTAAAATCAAAACTGTGGAATTGATTTCCGATACCCTTTTAGCTAAAGCCATAAGATTTGTCATACTCTTGCTTTTGTAAACTATATCAGAATCAAGATCCTTTTTACGCAGTTCTTCTACCTCAGTCTTATAACGGGCTAACTTCTTTAAACTAATATCCAGTTCATGCCTTATACCCTTTGACTCTGTAATATCACGGGAATTCTCAATAATCATTCTTATTGTCCCATTTTCATTGTAAACAGGGGTGGCCGTTGTTAATAAGGTTTTGCCCAGACAAGTTTTCTGTTCCAGGGTAATGCTTGTCTTCTTTTCTAAAGCAATACTGCTTATCCTCGGGGTCCAATAGCCCTTATCGGAAATTTCAGCCTGAGTATGACCAATGACATCCTCAGGTTTCGCGCCGTAATTTCGCTCACAGGCTCCGTTGACATAAAGAACTTTACCATCAGCATCAGTAACATATATTTCATCGTAAGAATGATCAAGAATCATTAACAGCTCTTCATAGGTAAGATCCGTAGGCAATTTACCCGCCTCTTCCCTTGTTTCCTCTTGTTCTTCCACTTTATCCACTATAGGATTTTCTGTTTCATTATTTTTCGTCTTCTTAAGATTATTACTCGTCAATTTCATTACCCCTTATTTAAGAACACAAAACTTGCGACCTTTAAAATAACCAGCAGTAAAATCAAATTCAGAAGCGAGTTCATAGGCTCTGTCAATATCAGCGCCTAAATCTTTAATATCATGGGCATCAGAACCTATTGTCAGATTCCTGCCGCCGGCATCCCTATAATATGATAAAATCTTTCCGCTGGGAGCGGACTCATCACAACCTTTACGCCAAGGAGAAGTATTTATCTCTAAAATGCCGCCATTCCTCAAAACCGTCGATATAATCTCCTTAATAAGCTCATGTTCATCGGCATCTTTTTTCAAATAGCGCTTAGGATAATCAAAATGGGCTAAAACATCAAACCCACCTAGCTGGGCTACTGACAAAAGATCCTCATAATAACGATGGTAAATACGATCAACGGCAAAAGTAAATATATCCCTGCCACCATTGCCTGTCCAATGCAGACCCATGGGTAAATTGACATAATGTAAACCTACCATCACCATGTCGTAATCTCCCGCTAATACTTTCTCGTATTCACCAGGATACATATGAGGCTCCCCTACCTCCACACCTTTGAGAATTTCTAAATCAGCACCATAGGTGTTCCGCATATTCTCTATAAATCTATCATATTTCTCTGCCACAAAAGGAATGGAATCATCATAATTAGGATCAAAATCAACGTGCTCCGTAAAACATATCCGCTTTAAACCCTTTTTTATCGCCTCCCGGCACATCTCCTCCATATATGAAACAGCGTCGCCGGAAAAATCCAAAGAGTGGACATGTAAGTCATAAGGGTTCCTCATATCAAAGTCAGCCTTTCTCTTATTTATGCTTTAATTATAGCCCGGCTTTTTATATTCGTCAAGTCATTTCAGACTTATTATTTTTTGTCACAAATCAGTAAGTCATAAATAACTTGCCAATTATAGAAGTTTTTTTCCAGTACCGCAAAGAACCCTTAAAAAAATTAAACACCCCCTCAGCGCCTTTTCTTTAAAAGCACTCCTACTAACATTAACCTTTTACCTTTTTATCTCATAGAATAAACCATATCAATTGAGAAAGGGGCAAATCATGACTTACGAAAATCAATACGACCCTTACCGCGTCGGCAAAATTAAAGTTACAGGTCCCTTGGCTATGTCCTATGTACCTATGCAAAAATTCAGAAATCTTTATAATCCCGATGTGGCATATAAAGTAGGTACCATTTTTAAAGAATTAGATTTTCCTTGGGTTGGGAGGGATAAATGTTGACGGAAAAACAACTTCTTTTAGAGGAATTAGGTAAAATTGCCTTTTCCTCCTGGGATATTTCCCTGTATTTAGATACTCATCCCTTTAACAGCGAGGCTTTAGAGTGGCATCATCACTACGAAAAAGCGGCGGAGGAATTGAGAAAAGAATATCAGAAAAAATATGGGCCTCTTACTTCCTCCGCCGCTCGCTCCGGCCATTGCTGGGAATGGATAGAGGGCAGTTGGCCCTGGGAAGGAGATAATTAATATATGTGGCAATATGAAAAACGTCTGCAGTATCCCGTAAAAATTAAAAATCCCAACGCCGGCTTAGCACAAATTATCATAACCCAGTTAGGTGGACCTGATTACAAATGGTAAAAAATACCTGTATCAGGTCTTATTTATAAACGATTTTCATAACTTTTTCTTTTCTGGAATAAATAATTTTATCAATCAGAAAGTGCGCGATTTTATACTTTGTTTCCATGTCAATAGTTCCATCACTTAAAATATCATAAACACTGGCAATTCTTTGAACGATTGTATGATCTTCATTATCCATGTTTAATAGTTGTTCTTTCAAATAATTTAACTTTTGCTTTATTTTTTCTCTTTCTTCGGCAATCTTTATTTTATTTTGCTTGTATTCTTCTAAAGTATCAACGCCGTCTTGATAAGCGATTTTCATACGCTGTTCTCTTGCGTCTAATTTTGTAAGGGTTTCTTTTAATAAATCATACTCACTTCTCATGAGGGGATCACTGTGTTTGGGAACAATATTAATTTCCATCTGTCCTTGGTAGATTTCTTTTAATTTTCCCAAAACTAAATCTTCTAACAATGAAATTTTCACATGACAGCTAACAGTGCATTTCCCTTTCACATAACCGTTACATTGTAAATAATTTTTACCTTGCACCACCAAAGTTTTTCCGCAGCTGCCACACTTGACCAACCCACTTAACCATGTTCTTTTTTCACTGTTTGGATGTTCTTTATAGCGATATAACTCTTTGTTTTCTTTGATAACTTCCTGGGCTTTTTCCCAAAGTTCTTGACTAACCAGCGGTTCATGGGAACTGTCTTTTATAATACTGTCGGGATTATTAAAATTTCTTTTGGTCCTACCCGTTGGCGTCCACCTTACTTTCCCTACATAAACAGGGTTATTCACAATATAATCAATGGAGCGATTTTCAAAATCGTTTCCCATGTGGGTTTTAATTCCCATTTGATTGGCATATATCGTAAGTTCGCGCATGGTCATTTCCCTACTGGCGAATTTCTCAAAAATGAATCTTACAAAATTAGCTTCATCTTCAATCGGTACAAGATGTTTATGCTCCATACGGTAACCAAAGGGTGGCACCGATTGAAACTCCCCTCTTTCCGCTTTTTCTGTCATGCCCTTTTTTACTTCATCGGCTAAATTCAGGGAATAATACTCCGCCATGGCTTCTAACATCGCTTCTAAAATGACGGAAAATTTATCATCTTCAATACTTTCGGTTATAGAGATAACTTTAATTCCCGCCTCCCTTTTCAATAATGATTTATAGACGATGCTGTCTTCTCTGGAACGGGCAAAACGGTCAAATTTATGAACTAAAATGATATCAAAAGGTTTGGGCTTTACTTTGGCCGTTGCGATCATTTTCATAAATTCGGGGCGTTTGTCCGCTCGTTTTCCCGATTTTCCTTTGTCAATATAAATATGTTCTTTCGTTAAAATAATATTGTTATCTTTGGCGTATTTCTTAATTAACTTTAATTGAGCTTCAGGGGAAAATTCCGTTTGGTCTTCTGTTGATACTCTGATGTAACAAGCTCCATTTAAAAACATTTTACATCTCCTCCCGGCCTGAAAGAGATGTTTTCACAATGAAATCATATTTTATCATAAAATGAAAACATCTTAACATTAAAGTTGATGTTTTAGACACTTCTTTTATGATAAAAAATTAATAATTATCTCACGCCCATATTCTTTTTACTGACTATGAGTGCGCTTTATTAGAAAGGCAGACAGAATCCTCATGTTTTCCCCTGCTGAATACTAACTCATACAAACTTATAACTCATATAGAGCCGCTAATTTTTTAAAAGACCTTAGAATAAATATATAATTATATAATGTAGAAGTAATTAAATAAAAAGGATGTTATACAAAGAGAAAAAAATTTATAAAGTTGGGAAAAGAAGGGCTCAAGAGTAGAAATACTTTACGGTAAAAACAAGAAAATTCTCCCTTTAATGATGGCAGAAAATAGACACCAAAAGTTTATATATCAGGCTGTTGAGGGAGGAAAAAGACAAATATACCTATGTTGATTTAGTTAATGATTATATTGGTTAAATTGAATTGCAAATTGAAATGGTAAAAATTAATTCGCTTGAAAGTGAATTTGATAAATAAGAAGCCTTTGAAGCTATGCCTAAACACTTTTTTGTTTTTGCCTTAAATAACATAGTCAACATAAAACTAAGAAGAAAAGTGGATTATTGCTTATTGTTATAACAATGATTTTACAACAGAGGTAAGAGCGTCAGTAAAAAATCGCTAAAATTATACTTACTTTAAACTTTTTATCATGAAGTATACAAATTATAAAAGAAATCGTAATGGTTCTAACAAAAATATAATGGATATATAAACAAATACTTTTATATAAATAAATGTATAAAGTAATATATAAATTATATTTTATTCATAAAAATAGTTTATATATAAGCTTTTTATAGCCTCAAAATGTTTTATATTTTTTACATTTCGTTTTAAAAACCTAAATATTTGTATGTTTTTTTTGTTTTAGAAAAAAATTTCTTGACAAAAATCTTCAGGAAATGTAAAATTTATGTTACAAAATAACAACTTTTCTATATTATCTGAAATTAACAAGTTTTTGCAAAATTTATACAAAATTGTAGTTTCACATTAGCAGAAAGGAGGGAAAACGGGGCAACTTCTATCGTAATAAAGTGACATTGTACTCTATAAAATAAACATTAATAGACGGTTGTTTTTTGCGAGATTACTCAAGAGGGGAGAATAACAATGAGATCTTCTAAATTTTTCACAGTTCTCGTCTTGACTTTGATCCTTATGATGGCTCTAAGTTTTGGTGTACAGGCAGCTGATACCGAATACACCTTTGTTCAAGACGACCCAGACCTTGCCACAAAATTTAAAATTGACAAACTCATTGCTGATGGTTACGCCACCGATGACATTTACATTGGTACAACCCAGGCTTACCTGGAATCCATCGGCAAAGAGGCAAATGGAAGCACCCCCATTTTCAAAGACGGCTTAGCCTGGAATGCCGGAGACATCCTCATTACCAATGGTAAAGTAGGTATCGTGCTCTGTGTAGGTTCTGCTGATCCCTGGGGCTATCCCAGTGGTTCTATCCTTGATGCCGGTCGCGTAAGTCTGCCTGAAGACGCAGTTGCCGGCGATGGAACCGTCGACTGGACCAAGGCGGAATTTGGCGAAGACACAATTCTTACCTGTCAGCTTCTCTTTAATGGCTGGGATGCCTGGGCACCTGTAAATGCCGGTATGACATCATTCCGCATTGTTTACTATGATTACGACGCCAAAGAAACTGTTGAGGCTGATGATCCCAATGGTAAAGTTTCCGTTGAAGTATTCCGTAAATTCCAGGTTCCCGATTCCGGTGATGAAAGAGACTTTGACGTATATTCTTATTATACCATTGATCCCGGCGCGGAATTTGCCTATATGTATGACTACATTATCAATAAAGAAAATGAAGCAGTAACTAAGGCGATTAATCAGGAAATCAGCTTGTCCAATAAAGGCGGTGTTGGCCTGGAAGCTTCCCGTGTTCCCGCACTCCAATCTTCTATGACCTATAACTTTGTTACCGACGACAACGGTGAAATTACCAAACAATTTGGTACTTCCCTAATTACCCCTGGTGAAAACCGCAGCATGGGCTCACAAACTGACGCTCACCCAGTTACTTCCATTGGCGGAGCTCCAGGATACCGCGAACACGCATTCTCAGATCCCGGCTATGATATCGGTGAATCCCGCGTTTATGAGTCCTATCTTTATATATCCGATGAATGTTCCTGGCAAGATACTTATAACTTCTACGCAGATGCAAAAGGTCTTGACACATTCAATGTTTCTGGTACTGTAACAGACGAGGATAACAACGAAGCCAAATACGCTACCGTTGTAGTTTATAAAGACGGCGACTACCATGGCTGGGTCATGACTGATGCAGAAGGTAACTATAGTGTTGACCTTCCCAAAGAAGAAGGCGATTACACTTTCGCAGTTGAATACAATGGTACTGAACCCAGTGCACAAAGTTCGGCAATTAATCCTTCCGATGAGACGCAAACAGTAAACCTCACAGCAGGCGCAACCAAAGTTCCCGTTACTTTTGAATTTGTCGATACAGAAGGCAATCCTGTATGGGGTCGCGTAAGTGCCGGTACTGTCGGTAATGCGATGTATACTGGTCAAACCTACTTCCTCTCTGATAACGGAGAAGGCCATGTAGAAGTCAATGGCAGCTATGGTCCTGGCACCGTAGAAGAAGTGAAAAAAGGTATTGTAACCGCATATGTAACGCCTGGGGAATATGAAGCAACCGCCTATGGTGAAGGTTATAACTTCTATGGTAAGATTGTTTCCGCCACCAGCGGTGATACAGTATTGAATCCCGCCAATGAACTTGCTGGCAGTATCAAAGTTTCCGGTAATACTGAAACAGAAAATAAATGGACAGTTGTTGTTGAATTTGACAACGAAACCCCCGAAAACTGGTACACCATCGATAATCACCACCATGGTCAGAGAATGGACGCTTTTACCATTCCTGAAATTGTTGCCAAAGCTCAGGTAACTGCCGGTCTTGATGTTCTTACATTGGATGACCATGAATATGTCATCGATAACTGGCCTGTCTATCAATGGGGCCGCGTTATGGATATCGTAGGCTATATGCCCTCTGAAGAAGTCACAGCTTCCTGGGCACACTTCGATATCATGCCTCTTACTGTAGATGCTTATGAACAACATCTTGACAGAAACCAAGAAAACCATGTTGTCAATACCAACCAATCCTTGAAAGGAATTCTTGATCAAGGACACGAATTCGGCGCTTCCATCGGTGCTATGCATCCCACCAGCTCCTATGGTATGCTCCTTGCTGACAACAACAAAACCGCTCCCGGTGGTCTCGTAGACGACTTCGATGGCCTTGAAACCCAATTCAACGCCAACCATACCAACGAAGCCATGACATATTGGACTGCTTTCATTGAAAATAGTTCTCATAGAAATGTCGAAGTAGAACGTCCTCACTATATTTGGGCTTCTACTGATATTCACCAATCCGCAACCTCCACTGGTTCCGGGGCAACAAGATCTTATGTCTTCCTTGAAAATGGCGACGCCATTTCTGAAGAAGATTTTGATACCTTTGGTCTTGAATTCGCGAGAAGTGAAGCCCTCGGTCATTCCTTTAACAGCAACGGCGCTGTTATCATCCCCGCTACCGAAGGTTTGATGTATGGTGAAACCTACTGGACCGATGAAAACGGCGATTTTACCATGAAATTCGATATTTCTTCCTTGGCAAACCTCAAAACACTCTATGTATTCAGTGATGAAGGCAATAGAAAACAGGCTTCTGACTTTAATGGCTTCAAATATCTCTATGATACCATTGATCTCACCCGCTATGGCCGGAATAATGTAGATAATGTAGCAGTAGAACTTTCTGGTCTGGAAGGTAAAAACTGGTTTGCCTTCGGTGTTGTTGACGAAGCCGGCAGAATGGCATTTACCAATCCTATCTGGGTCAATGGCGCAGATGTAGAAACAGAAACCATCACCGCAGTAGAATTCCAGACAGAACCCACTATTCCTACAGAACTCACCGCCGGTGAAGAAATCGCCGAACCCACCAGTGCCGGTATTCTTATCACCACTCCTTGGTCTGTAAGAATGGTAGAAGATTGGGCTCTCGTCGGCGACAACTTTGGTGACAAAGCTGTAGACGGCAGACTCTACACCTATCGTCTGACCTATGAAGCTCCTAAGGGTTACGTATTTGACCAGGCTCTCAATGAAAAAGACGGCTGGAAAGTAAATTCTGACGGCACCTTGCTCACCTACACTGTAGAAGTACCTTGCGGCGAAACAGTTGGTTCTTTTGACGACTGCGCAGGAAAATGGATGGATGAAGCAACCAGCTATCTCCGTGCCAGAGGCATTGCTGAAGGTATCGGCGACAATCTTTATAATCCCAACGGCCAGATTACTCGTGTGGAATATGTCGCCTTGATTGTTCGTGCTTTGGGCTTGGAAAGCAATGATGTTGCTCCCAAAGAATTTGCTGATGAAGCTGATATCCCTGCATGGGCTACAGATGAAGTAGACCTCGCTTCCTCTTATGGCATTCTCCAGGGTGATGATAAAGGCAACTGCAATCCCAAAGATCAGATCAAACGGGAAGATATGTTCCTTATCACCTATCGCGCCTTGGATATCATGGGAATGATTCCGGAAACGATTCCTGACAAAGATATCAACCTGAGCGATCTTGATGAACTCAGCAATTATGCTACCAAAGAAGTTACCGCATTACTCAACCTCGGTTTCATTGAAGGCAATGACAACGGTACCCTCAATCCGTTAGGTACCAGTACCCGTGCGGAAGGCGCTCAGGTTCTCTACAATGTTCTTACCAAATAACATTAACAAGGTCTGAACAGTAAAACCCTATCATAACAAATGAAAGTCAGAGTTATTCCCTGCCATGCTTTGGCGTGGCGGGGAATCTCTCTATAAAAACAAATTGCTTATTCGTAGTATCCGGAATATACCGAAGGAGTTTATGGTATGAAACGAATATTAGCTGTCATTTTTATTATAGTTTTTGCATTTATATTTTCAGCTTGCGGAAATGGAGAGGAAACCCAGAGCTATTTGGAAACCTTTCAGTCCGGAACCTACCGGCTGCAAGGCAATGGCGTCTATGGCGGACAACACTTGATGATTCTTATGTATGCAGACCAGGGTAATATTGTAGCCTCTTTCCGCAATGACAATGACACTCCTAAATCTGTCGCTTATGAAGATGGTAAATACTATCTCTTCTCAGAAAGTAATAAAATTAGAGCTGAAATTACAGAGGATTATTTATCCCCCAATGTTTTCACACCACTGATTAATTATGACTTTAATACCGCAGTATATGAAAGTAGAGGGAAACAGGAAATTACCGGTACCACCTATTACTTTAACCGCTATACTATTGACATGATCGACGGTACGGAAACTATTTTAGAAATCTATGTAGATGATGACGATAATCTCTATGGTATTGCATTTCCACAGGAGTCCATTTCCATTACCATAGCGGAACTTGATCCAGTATTGGACGATTATGAGTATACTACTCTTTCTGATGAGGAATACACCGATGTTAGTCCTCGGCAAATTGAAACTCTTCTCGGCTATTAATATTTCAATTATCTAATTTTTAAAAAATATTAGGGTTTATTTATGGAACAAATCAGAAATCACATAAAAAATAATCGCAGAAAACTCTTGGTTCTCGCTATTATATTTGTTGTTATGACCATTGCTTTTGTATTCACAAAATACAATTATTTTCTTTACGACTCACCAATCGTAAAAGTCACCGAAGTCAAGGAAACAGAATACTATGAGTTTGGCAATGAAAATCCGTTTTATGCTCAGGACATTACTGCTACGGTATTGAACGGTGATTTTAAAGGGGAAACAGTTCAGTTTGAAAATATCCGTACTACATCAGGATTGAGTTGCTATGATATTCGTGAGTCTGACTCGGTGATTGTCAATCTAAACAGCGATGGCACTGTAAATTCAATAGATAATATCAAGCGTGATCAATATGTGGTGCTACTCATTGGCATTTTCTGTATTGCTCTTTACGCCATTTCCAGAAAGCAAAGCGGCCCGGTACTTTTCGCGACGGCACTAAATCTTGGGGTATTCGCTGGCGCTCTCTTTTTGCGCCCTCAATTTGATATTTTTATTTTGTTCATCTTTGCCACTGTATTTTTTACAGTGATCACCCTCTTTATGACAGCGGGATTTAATAAAAAATCACTTTACGCGGTACTATCCACCTTAATCAGTGTGACGGTGATGATGACTCTTTCTATGATAATACTCAAAATCAACGAGACTTTTATAGCTTTTGAGGCTGTCGATTATATCGATTATCTCTATGATTATAAAAGCGTGTTTTATTCCGGTGTGCTCATCAGCGGACTTGGCGCTATTATGGATACTACCATTATTATGGCTACCTCTATTAATGAATTAATCGAGAAAGATCCGCAAATTAGCACAAAAGCACTAAAAAATTCCGCCTGGGAAATAGCACAGGACATCACCGGTACTATCATGAATGTACTTCTTTTCTCATGTGTAGCAGGTGCACTGCCAAATGTAATATTTGTAATCAGCAGCGGCGGTATGCCCCTGGATTTCGCCTTTGAATATTTCGCAATGGCTGAAGTGATTCGTGCACTGGTAGGTTGTATAGGTATCATTTTGGCTGTTCCCATATCTTATATTGTTAATATCGCTATGAGAAAGAGGTGGGCCATATGACTATTATTATAACGCTGGCAGGAATCTTGCTTGTTCTTTTAACAGCAATTAATCGAATACGTGGATTAAAAACTTTTTTTTCACTGTTTGTTAATTTCTTTCTGATCGTTGCCGCTGTCTGGCTCATCACAAAAGGATGGAATGCTATTTTAGTTGCTTATATATTCTCTTTGGTGACTTCAGGATTTATTTTATTCTTTATAAATGGGATCAACAGTAAAACAAAAATATCTTATTTTGCCGTTGCCCTAACATTATTTATCATTGGAATTTTAATTTTATATATCGGTTATGCTGGGCATCTTACTGGTTTTGGCATGCACTTAAACGATATGTATTATCGCTATGAGCCAAATGTCGCCATCAACTTTACACCCATTGCCATTGCTGTCGTACTTATTGGACTCACCGGTGCTATCACCGATACTGCTTTGGATATAGCTACATCACTCCACGAAGTCCATATAAATAATAAACATTTAAGTTTTAAAGAATTAATTTATTCTGGCAATCACATGGGCAAGGATATTCTTGGTACGATGGTAAACACTTTATTCTTTGTGTTCCTTGGCGAGATTATGGCATTTATTCTCGCCTTCCAACGGAATGGATATAGTTTTTCCGAAATAATCAATGAACCCTTCTTTCTTCAGGAAACCGCCCAGTTAATGGTAGGCTGCCTTGGCTGTATTTTAATTATACCAATCACCATTGTATTACAGAGCTATATTTATACCAAAAGAACCTCCCCTTTTATTAAAAAGTCCAATAGATGAGATAAAAAATAAACCGTAACGGGTGAAGACAAATAAAAATTCAGAGAGGAAAGAAAAAAGTCAAATGGTCACAGGCCGTATTTTCAATATACTACTCCATACCTATTGAAGTATTTACCCGCTTTGACATAAGGAATAAAACAGTTAAAATTATAGAGTGTTTTGGTTATTAACCGAGAGCACAATACCACAATCGAATATTCCAATTTCACATCTCTTTTACAAAAAATTTTCAATAGCTTTACTATATTTCATATCGGACAATTTCTATATCATACTCTTTACCAATAAATATTTAAGGAGTATGAGATGGGTACAGCCAAGGACATAAAAGTGACTGAGATCAACAAGCCAGATGAGGAAAAGGTCAAAAATCGGCTTGAAGAGCTATCAATTTTTTTAGCAAAGAACTGGGGAGAAAAACAACATAATAAAGAACAAAAGGGTTGAGCTGAAAACGGCTTAACCCTTTATTATACT
>CAWVFN010000060.1:0-13609 GCA_963928475.1 Bacillota bacterium | reverse complement strand
AAAGGCAGGGCGTATAATTACAGGATAACCTATTTCCTGAGCGAATTTTACTGCCGCGTCAACATCATGTACCACTAACGAAGGGATAATAGGTTCGCCAATTTCCGTCATGACATCCTTGAAGCTCTGACGGTCTTCAGCCTTATCAATAGTATCCAAACTGGCTCCTAACATTTCCACGCCTTCTTTGGCGAAAAATCCCTCCTTAGCCAATTGCATACCCAATGTTAAACCGCTTTGCCCCCCTAAAGTGGAAAGGAAACCCTGGGGCTTTTCAGCTCTTATTATCCGCTTTACTACCTCGGTAGTAAGAGGTTCTATGTAAATCTTATCAGCTATGACATTATCTGTCATGATAGTCGCAGGATTGGGATTTATCAATACAACTTCTATGCCTTTTTCTTTTAAGGCACGGCAAGCCTGAGTGCCGGCGTAGTCAAATTCCGCGGCTTGTCCAATAACTATCGGACCAGAACCTATAACTAAAACCTTTTTAATATTTTTATTCTGCGGCATTACCGTCACCCCCCATCAAATCTATAAAACGCTGGAACAAAAATTCTGTATCCAAGGGGCCGCCAGCAGCTTCAGGATGAAACTGTACGGAAAAGGCCGGATATCCTTGATATGACAGCCCCTCACAAGTCTTATCACTTACATTTTCATAAAGCAATTTTACATGGGCAGGCATACCATCTAAACATACGGCATAGCCATGATTTTGGCTCGTAATATATAGCTCACCGCCGGGATACTCCCGAACCGGCTGATTCTCACCACGATGACCATACTTCAGTTTCTCCGTTTTACAACCCTGGGAAAGAGCCATAACCAGATGACCCATACAAATTCCAAAGGTGGGAATCTTATATTCCAGCCACTTACCAACCTCTTTGATCACTTCGGGATTATCCACAGGATCACCAGGGCCGTTGGAAATAACAACACCATCGACATTAAGAGCCGCGATTTCTTCCGCCGTGGCCTTGCAGGATACCCGTACTATATCACAGCCATTACTCCGCAGAATCCTCTCTATGTTGGCCTTGGAACCCAAGTCCCAGATTGCTACCTTATACTTAAAAGCAGGCTGCTCATCAATACTTACCGGCTTCTGGGGCGATACTGACGGTACTGCGTCTTTAACAGTTTCCTGCTGCAGTTTCTCAATTAACCCAGGAGTAATATCCTCTTTGCTTTCCACAATAGCGCCATTCATAACACCAACAGAACGGAGTCTCCTGGTGAGGGAACGAGTATCAATATCATACAGGCCTATGATATTGTTGGCTTTTAAAAAGGTGTCAATATCCCCTTGACAGCGGAAATTTGAGGGAACTTCGCACCATTCTCTTACAATATAGCCGCGAAGCTGTGGTTTCTCACTTTCACTGTCCTGAGGTATGACACCATAATTGCCTATCAAAGGAAAAGTCTGAACTACTAATTGCCCATAATAACTGGGATCCGTTAAGGTTTCTATATAACCCGTCATACTAGTGGTAAAAACCACCTCTCCGAGAGTACTACCGACAGCACCAAAGGATTTACCCTCGTATACAGTACCGTCGGCCAACACAAGGTAACACTTTTTACTGTTTCGTTTCATGGTTGTTCTCCATTCAGCAAGCTTGAAGCCCGCAGTTTTTATACATAATTTTCCATAATACCTATTAATATATTATACGAAAAAAGATGTTTGTCTGTCAAGCAGAAAGGAGTGTAAATAAAAAGCCAAGAACAAAGAAATGAAAAAAGTAAACCGCTTTAATAAGGTTAAATTTTTTGACACCTATATTTACATATAAAACAACTTTTAAGGGAATTATAACCTTCTCAAAGCCAATAAAGCCCACTCAATATTATAAGCTATTCCAGAACAATGCAACAGAAAAAGGACAGTGAATCCACTGTCCTTTATCACACATCATCTAATGCTCTGTCTATTTTATTGCATATAAACCTTTACGCTGCCTACTCCAGCGCTAATGCAGGCTGAATGATTCGCCAATAATACGTCTATACGGTAACCCTTGATAGCGCCGCCTGTATCCTCAGCTCTATAAGTTCCATTATACTGCATAAGACGAGCATCGGTAAACTCCAGGTAAACATAGGATCCCAAAGGAATGTAGGAGGGATCAACCGCTATGGTACGGCCAGGAGTAGGCGTTACACCAAGAGCAGTCATACCGGCCCAACTGCCGTTGCAGCATGATCCGGGACAGTAAAAAGTACTTTTAAAGTTACCTATATAACTACCCTTGTTCTCTACCGTGTTACTTTCCTCGGAATTACCAGAATCATCAGTATCCACCTTTATATAGTTTTCAAGAAATTGCCCGTCTAATCTGGCAAATACCACGGCAGCTTCAGCTCTGGTAAAACTCTTAGCGGGATTGAATTTATTATTCACATCCCCTACCAGGATACCATACTTCTGCATTTCATAAGCGTCATCATAAGCCCAGTCACTAATATCGTCTTCATCGCTGTAAATACTAATGTCATTGCGGATACTTAAAGTTTTGTTAGTGGCTTCAATAAATCTGCTTAACATAACTGCTGCTTCTTCCCTGGATATTTCTTCATTGGGGCAAAACATATCCTCACTTACCCCTAAAACTATACCGTTATTATAAGCCCAGCTTACTGCAGGAGCATAATAACTTGTTGATTTAACATCGTCAAAAGAAGATAAACCAGCGGTACTGGTATCTGCTTCAGCGAATCTCGCTAAAACAGTAACAAACATACCCCTAGTCATGGGGGTATTAGGCTCAAAAGTAGTGTCTGTAATACCGGTAAACCAACCCTCTCCTGTTACATAATCTATCGAGTTTTTAGCCCAGTGGTTCGTATCCGTATAGGAAGCGGCTAAAACCCCGCTGGAACCAGCCAGACAAGAAAAACACAGGACAGAGAGAAGGAATGCAATACCGACTATTTTTTTTCTCACAAGTTTCCTCCAAACTAAAAATAAATTTTTATTCTCTTCAAGTCTTTTTCTGTATTCAGTTTTTCCATATTAAGTTTTCGCTTTGGCTCCGCATCAAACAATTAGCAATTTATTAGCGACATGGGTTATTTTACCACACGAGACCTTTTTTTGCAAAAGCAACGTCGTTAACAGGTTTTTTTTCAAAAAAAAGTGGCAAAAAACAGTTGATTTTTGCCACTTTTAAAAAAACTGCCTGTCCAATTTGGAAAAAAGTTTAAAAAATTGCTGTCAAAAAAATAAAATTCACAAAAAATTAAACAGGAATAAAAATACCTAAAAATCTATAGATTGCAAAAATATTTTCGTAAAATACCAGTTATACATCATAATCTAAAGAAACAAAAAATATTTTGCAATAGCAAAGAATAACAAAAATTTCTTGATTGAGTTATTTTGATTTATAAATATAATTTTAAAAACTATTAAACTTTTTAATAACTATACATAGCAGGTATTATTTAAAAATTATTTTGATTTTACAAAGTGTGCTTGGTTTTCTGCTTATTTAACGTACAGAACCCCTTTTTTTATCGCAGCGAGATCTGGCTTTTTTAGGCATTGCTACTAAAGCACCAAAAATAACAGCCATAGCCACAAAATTTCCAGTCATAATTATCACCTCCAGAACTTATCTCTATTATAACCAAATATATGTACCATAAAATGTACATTAAATACAAAATTAAACAGAGAAATACTTTTAACATAAGAAAATATATGTTATAATTATGAAGGAGGTGCAGAAGATGTCAAAAAAAAGTAATCAAAAATTAAAGGCTTTATATATAATGAAACTATTATTGGAAAAATCCGACGAAAATAATATGCTTACTTTAGCGGAAATAAAAGACTATCTGGAAAAAGAAGGAATAAACGCCGAAAGAAAAAGTCTTTACGATGATATGGAAGCTCTGCGTGATTTTGGATTAGACATCGAGAAAAGCGGCAGCCGAGGCTGCGGCTACTATATCGCTAACCGTACTTTCGAGCTGCCGGAATTAAGACTTCTGGTTGATGCTGTTCAATCCTCCAAGTTTATAACCAGTAAAAAATCAACTGAACTAATAAAGAAAGTGGAAAAACTAACCAGCACAAACTTGGCTAAAGATTTGCACAGGCAAGTATATGTTACTAACAGAGTCAAATCCATGAATGAAAGCATTTATTATAATGTAGATAAAATTCATAATGCCATAGCCAAGGATAAAAAAATAACATTTCGCTATTTTGAGTGGATCATAAACTTTAGTTCCTCGGAAAAAATCAAAAAAAATTATCGTAAATCAGGTGATTATTACAGAGTAAGTCCATGGCATCTTACCTGGGATAATGAAAACTACTACATGATAGCCTTTGACAGCGAGACAGAAACCATTAAACACTATAGAGTTGATAAAATGGAGCAACTGGAAATAACAGAGGAACAACGCGATGGCAAGGATTCTTTTGCCCAGTTTGATATCGCAACTTACACAGGTAAGCTATTCGGTATGTTTAGCGGCCTAGCACAAAAAATCAAGATACGTTTTCATAATCAACTTATCGGCGTTGTTATCGACAGATTTGGTAAAGATGTGTTTATTACTAAAGATGATGACAGCCATTTCTTGTTAACCGCCGATGTAGTAGTAAGCCCCCAATTCTGTGGCTGGCTTACAAGTTTCGGCAACCTGGCTAAAGTAATATTTCCTCCTGAAGTAGTGGAAACCTACAAAAATCATCTTACCGCCGCTGGCAAACAATATGATGAAACCGAATAAACTATACAATAAACTGGACAATAAATTGTGCATTAACCATAAAAAAGCATTATTACATATTATATATTCGGAAAAATAAAAGAGGCATCTTTAAAGATGCCTCTTTTTAATGTTAAACTTCAAAGACTTAAATACCGCCATTATAACGGAATTGTATAAATAATATAGCAGCAACAGAGCCGATTATTCCCACATAAAAAATCAAAGTACTTAGCCACGGAGGAATAACAGGAAGAAGAGCCAAAATACCGCTTAATACTATAAGACCGCCCATAGCGGCTACAGTTCTGCCCATAGCCCGGCAATAGGCTTTCTTATCCTCAACATTACGATAATGATGCCCCCTAATGAGTTCTATTTTGCCTTTATAACCAATAAGCCAGCCAAAAATCACCAAAGCCAAGCCTATGATAAAAGTTAAAATAATAATAGACAAACTGTTACCTCCCTAAATTTTTCTCACTCCTATAAAATAACATGTTTGCGGCAAAAGCGCAAGAAGCATCGAAAAAGACTTAATTATTAAGGATAAAATATCATAATAAAAGAATAGAAGAAAAGCGAGAGAAAAATCTCTCGCTTTTATATATAAATTTAAGTAAATTTTTAATAATACTCTCCTAAAGTAAACAAGAGTTTTTTCCTATAATGTCTAACTGTAACTCATTTTAAAAACCAAATACTAAAGCATTAGCTTCCATCATACGCTGCGACCACTCTTTTTCTAAAGCATTCCAATCTTTAGCCGGTTCTATTTTGGTCCACTTCTCTAACTTCGTCCCTTCCTCTCTCTGGTACAAATGAGAGTTGGTGGCTTCCTGTACAGCAGTATAATACCATGGATTTGTACTGCCATTTTCATCAACAGATACTAATACATTGTCGGGCCATTTCACCATGCCATCAAGCAATCCATCTGGAGACACGTGACGTTCCAACACATTGTTAATTAATTCCATGGTTTCCGCCCTGGTAATCATTTGATCAGGACGGAAAGTGCCATCTGGATATCCCTTTACCCTTCCTTTAGCAGCGGCAAAAATAATGAAATTTTTTGCCCAGTGATTTTGTATATCGGAAAATTGCACTTCACCATAAGTCAAACTATCAAAACGGGCAGCAATAGCGGCTAACTCCCCGCGTGTAATAGGCTCGTTACCGCGAAACGTTCCATCTGGATACCCAGTTATAATTTTCGCCTTTGATAAGGTTGCGACTTCCGTGCTATACCAATACCTGGCTTCAATATCTTCATAAGCAGATCCCTCAGCCCAATAAACCATTCTGCTGTCATCCTCTAGTAAGCGGAAGAAAATGGCAGCTACTTCCGCCCTAGTAATTTGCCCTTCCGGACGTACATTACCATCGGGATAACCAATAATGTAGGAAAAATGATCACCTTTATTAAGGCGTGGCAAAGAATTATAGACATACCTCACCTCGGTCAATCCTGTTTTAGCCTCTAAATTATTAGCCGCATATTTTTCAAACTCCTCGTTGGTTGTAAAAGTTTTATTCTCCAAGCCACAGCCTTCAGGATAAATTACGGCAATGCCATAAAGGGCAAAGCGATTTGCCATCAAGGTTTCTTCATCAAGAGGATCACCTAACATAGCAGGAGTATAACCAAGAGAGGAATCATCAGTAGTGATAACATGCTCATACCTATCAGCTGGCAAATCCAGGATCCGCAAGTCTTCTGGGGTACCCTCAAAATAGGTATGAGAAACCTTCAATTCTCCAATCTCATAAGAAACCGTAGGCTTAGCGAAAACCTCAGGGGTTATTGCCTCTCCCTGAGAATCAACAGGATACAAAACGGCACTGCTATTGGTGAATAATCCAGTATAGCTTTTACTGCCATCTGCGTCATAATGACCATAAACTCCAGCCTGATTCTGGGGATCAGTTAATTTTACAGAATAATTCAACTGCACAGGGGCAAATTTGCTGACAGGGACATTAATATCCCAGACAAAACATTCTGAGTTATCCTCAATACCGTCTTTATAGTAGGTAAGAACGAACTGATATCCATCTTCCTTTTTACCAAAACCATAAGTGTTATCATCTATTTTTTCCTTATCTAAGAAAATGTTGCCTACACTCAAATTCAAGCTTGATATATCATTAATGAAGTCAAAATTATATGGGTTACCCTTGTCATCATTGCCAAAACCCATTATATCAACTACCTGGGAACCAGCGTCCAGAAGATAATAGATATCGTCCTGAATACTGTCAAAATCAAGGACATCACCATTGTTTAACGCATCTACAAAAGCTTTACCAAGCTGGTTACTGGTGGTGTCAGGGGTACCGGCAAATACAGTATAACACTGATAGCCCTCGGCTTCTAACTGACGGTAAACTACTTCCGCCTCATAAATAGCCCTATCCAAACAAAGGGCGTGTTCAAAGCTTCCCTCCCCAGAAGGAATATATGGTTGGGGAGTATTGCCTGCACTAGGAGTAGCACCATAAATATCATAATCGTGAGCATATGTATCTTTATCTCTGGCGACATTGGCTTTTACCGCAGCAAAATACTGATCCCAATCACCGCCTGGAATATTAAACTCGCCGTCTTGAAACTTATTGGCAACACACCAACTACTGGGACTACCCCAAACACGGGTACCATCAGAATCAATACAGTTATAAATAGTTTTTAAAACTCCATCTTCATCAATAAACTGACGTGTCAAACCATCAGTAATAACGACAACATACTTTCTATTATCTTCAACACTATCATCGGCGGCTAACATTTTTTGCGCTTCCAGCAAACCAGCTTGTAAATTAGTACCGCTGTTAATCTGTGCTTCCTTAAGGCCTTTATAGACAACTCCATCCTCCGCTATAGCCTCTTCTGTTAAAGGGGTTAAGGCACAAGAAACGACAGCTCTGCCAGCAAACTGAATAGCCCCTACTTTAATTGAAGCCCCGCTATTCTGGGAACTTTCAAACAAATCATCAAGCATCTTCAGAGCTTCACTGGTCACCTCTTTATCACAACTGGATTTATCCAATACAAATATAACATCACTGGTTAACTCTTCCTCGGCTGAGGGTAAAGACAATACTACCTTAGATTCACAGTTTACATCAAGATTTGTTACGGTCTTGGATTTAGAAATAGCCCAGGTATGATCTCCTTTAACATCATTACCGTCAATAGCAGCTACTCCTACTGATATGCACCCTATAATTACCATCAAAGATACAAGCAATAAATACACCCTGATTCTTTTCATATGAAATCTCCTCTCTTTTTTATCACATTTCTTACCGCAGCTACATAGCAAGATTAATCAATGACATCAAAGCGGTGATTGGGTAAATTAAAGGCCTGTCCCTAATCACCGTTTAACACTGGCAGCTTAGGAAGAATACTCTTTTTTCCAAAAGGATTTCATAGAAAAGATGTATAAATCGCAGTATTCATTTGAAAAAGAGATTTCTTCGGCTTCCATTGTCGCTTAGTAATAACCTGTAATCATTATATGAACGCAACAAGGAAAAAATGACAAAAAAAATCCCTAATAATATCCTTAAAACCGACATAAACACCACTATTACACCATAAGAACATGATCGCATGATGGAGGCAGCAAAGATTTGGGAAATAAAAAAGTGCTGTACTCCTAATAAGGCGCACAGCACTTGATAAAAATATTTATCGAAGATAAACCCTACCACTTCTAAATACTACAGAAACCACTTGCAAAAAACAAGTAAATAACATATAATATATGAATGCGGTATGAGCAATAGCTCTTGGTTTGGGTGCTGCGATCACCCGGACTAACCATTCAACGCTGCCAACGATTGAATGGATGCCGCTTCTTTTATTTCCCATATCGGTTCACCGATATGGATATTATATACTAAGATTCTATTTTTTACAAGAATATTTTTAATAAAAAAGTATTTATTTCAATACTAAAAGAACTATTATAAATATATACCTATCGCATTCGTTTATATACTTCAATATGTTTGCTTAAATATTTACGAAAAAAGTGATAAATATATCAGAACTCTCTCTAATTATGCATCGTTTAATTTCTCCCATTTAACTATTGACATTTCCCGGATAGGCATAAAACAAGGCATAAATATCTAAAACTTTTTTAATATTATCAATAAATTTCTCATAAACCTCAGCTAAACATAGGTAATAACGGATAACAAAGAATCATCTCGTTAGATTAGGTATCATCCTTAATCAACAGCAGTTACTCTTGTTAACAATACCTTAATCCAAAACAATATAAGGATGACAGCAACCATAGATAGGCACGTCTTTAGCTTTACTATTATACCTTCTCAATAATTTGGTGAACCATGATAACAATGAATCTTATTTATTAGCATATATATATTTAAAAAATTTCATATATTCTTAATTTTCTGCAATATATTTTAATTATTTTTTAATGACACAGAAGCCAAATTCATCTATAATAAAATCACATTAAAAATATAAATGCTTTTAAACAAAGAAAGAGAGGGTACTATGACTACAAAATTAAAAAAAATACTGCCTTTATTATTTATAACCATACTATCTATTGGCCTTATGGCAGCCTGCGGCGGCACCAGTGACGGCATATCATCAGACGAGGCCAAGACCATAGCTTTGGAAGACAGCGGTTTTAGTGAATCAGATGTGGCGGGTTTAAGAGTATCCAAAGATAAGGATGATAATATCGAGTATTATGAAGTGGATTTTAGAGCCGGGGGAATTGAGTATAGCTATGAAATCGGAGTTGAGGATGGCAGTATTATAAGCAGAGACAGCGAAACTGAAGACTTTTTCGGTGCGGATTCAGTTAATAATAATAACAATACCACCGGAAACGATACCAATACTGACACTACTACTAATAATACTAACTCAAACGGTAATATTACTCAAGACGAAGCTGTAGCAATAGCCTTAGCCAAAGTGCCAGGAGCTACCGAAAGCAATATGGTAATTAATGAGGACTGGGACGATGGCAGAAAAGAATACGAAGGAACCATTATCTACAATGGTGTTGAATACGAATTTGAAATTGACGCTACTAACGGCAACATAATTTCCTGGGAAGAAACACACAAATAATTATGGAACAATAAATCAGCGTGTCTCAAACTATTAGCTAACTGAGACACGCTGTTTCTTTATTTAACAGATGATCTGGCAATAAAATTTCTTACCAGATCCTTCCCCCTACAACAAATATCTTACATCATAGCCTCCTGATTAACAATAAAGAGCACTTAAACTGCACTAACAGCAAAAGAAAAACATTGCCGTGAGAAAAGCCCATAAAATAAGGAAGTAATCTTTGATTACTTCCTTATTGTCTAATTTTTCTTCTACTTACGGAATCAGAAGCGCCATAATAGCCTTTTGCGCATGCAGACGATTTTCCGCCTCATCAAATACCACGGAATGACTTCCTTCCATAACCTCATCGGTTATTTCCTCGCCACGGTGAGCCGGCAAACAATGGAGGACAATAGAATCATCCTTGGTTACCTTTAACAGCTCATCATTGACTTGATAAACGCCGGCGAAAGCCTTACGCCGTGCCTCGGCTTCTCCTTCCTGTCCCATACTGGCCCAAACATCAGTATAAACCACATCGGCTCCCTCAGCAGCTTCTTTAGGATCGCGATAGATCTTAACAATACTGCCGCTATCTTCCGCGAATTCCGTGGCTTCTTTAGTGATTGCCTTGTCGGGATCATAACCCTGGGGACAAGCTAATGTGATATCAATACCCATTTTAGCGCAACCATACATAAGAGAATGAGCCATATTATTACCATCGCCAATATAGGTAAGTTTCAGACCTTTTAGTTGTCTTTTATGTTCACGAATCGTTAATAAATCAGCTAAAACCTGACAAGGGTGTAACAGATCTGTCAAACCGTTGATTACAGGAATATCAGCGTATTTTGCTAATTCTTCCACATCACTATGGGCATAGGTTCTTATCATAATGGCGTCAAGATAACGGGAAAGCACTCTGGCAGTATCACGTATAGGCTCACCACGGCCAAGCTGCAAATCGTTGCCGCTCAAGAAAAGACCACTGCCACCCAACTGGTATATTCCAGTTTGAAAAGAAACTCTAGTACGGGTAGAGCTCTTGGTAAAGAGCATACCTAAAGTACGGCCAGGCAAATAACGCATAGTGCCTTGATGCCGCTGCTCATCCTTTAACCCCTCAGCTACATCAAGAAAATAATTTAGTTCTTCCGTGCTGAAATCTTTGAGGGATAGGAAATCCCTGCCTTCAAATTTTTTTGTAATTTCCATAAGAGCCTCCTTGTCAAATGTATTGATAAGTGGTTGGAATTAACCGATAACAGACAACGCCTTTCCTACGACGGATACCGCCTCATCAATTTGTTCCTTGCCGCAGTTTAACGGCGGCAAGAAACGTATTACTTGAGGCCCCGCTCCTAACAGTAAAACTCCATTTTTTATGGTTTCCTCAATTACAGCTCCGGCTGGAACACTTATTTCCAAGCCTACCAGTAATCCCAAACCACGCACATCCTTTATTTTCGGTGAATTCAAAGACCTTAATTGCTGCTGTAAGTATTCTCCCATTTCAGCAGCGTTGTTTATGGCATTCTGTTTATCTAAAGCATTAATATAGGCAACACCGGCCGCTGCCGCTACTGGATTGCCGCCAAAGGTAGAACCATGACTGCCATGACCAAAACAGGATGCCACCTCATCCGAAGCTATAAAAGCTCCCATAGGCAAACCACCGCCTAAAGATTTAGCTAATGTGACGATATCTGGCTTTAAATCGTAATTTTCATAACAGAAAAATTTGCCGCAACGTCCCAGACCACACTGAATCTCGTCAAATATTAACAATATACCCTTTTCATCACAAAAATTACGCACACTTTTTAAATATTCTACCTCCGCGGGGAAAACTCCTCCCTCACCTTGAACCGGTTCCAACATAATACCGGCAGTTTTATCGGTAACCACCGCTTTCAAGGATTCAAAATCGTTATAGGGAACATAAACAAAACCTGGCACCAAGGGGTCAAACCCCTGCTTGACTTTATCCTGTCCCGTAGCCGTTAAAGTTGCCATAGTGCGGCCATGAAAAGATTTGTTCATGGTGATTATCTCATATCGCGCCAAACCTTTATCATGCCAATACTTACGGGTAAGTTTGATTGCCCCCTCGTTGGCCTCGGCACCGCTGTTACAAAAGAAAACTTTTCCCAAACCAGATCTTGCTACCAACTCACAGCCTAATTTATATTGAGGCTCCGACCAAAATAAATTGGAACAATGCACTAATGTTTCACTTTGTTTACCTATAGCCTCAACAATATCAGGACAGCAATGTCCTAAATTATTAACAGAGATGCCGCTGGTAAAGTCAAGATACTTGTTGCCGTCCTCATCCCAGACATAACTGCCCTCACCACGTACTAAAGTAATGTTATGACGGGCATAGGTATTCATTAAGCACTCTTTGCTTTTTTCCGCTGTATTCATTTTCTGACCTTCTTTTTTCTTATTTTATAACCATAGTTCCAATACCGCTGTCTGTAAACAGTTCTAATAAGAGACTGTGTTCTACACGGCCGTCAATAATATGAACACCGCCAACACCACCGTTTATCGCGTTCATACAACTTTCCACTTTTGGTATCATACCTTTGCTTATTATATTATTCTTTATGAGCTCAGGCATCTCTTCAGATTTAATTACTGATATAAGAGAATTTTTATCGTTAAAATCACGCAAAATACCTTCTACGTCCGTAAGAAGAAAAAGCTTCTCCGCTCCTAAAGCCGCAGCGATCTTGCCTGCGGCATAGTCGGCGTTGACATTATAGGTACCACCCTGAGCATCAGTGCCTATAGGGGCAATTACAGGGATATAATCATCAGCTAATAAATCGTTAATCAATTTACAGTCTACTGTTTCTACTTCCCCTACCATACCTATATCTATACTGGTAACCTCGTCACCCTTGCCCACTTTGGCGTATTTCTTTCGGCACTTTAGCATAGCACCATCTTTACCGGATAAACCCACAGCTTTACCGCCTAAACTATTGATACCAGAGACAGTATTTTGATTTACCTTACCTACCAAAACCATGGAAACAGTTTCCATCACAGCCTCATCGGTTACACGAAGACCACTTTTAAAATCGCTTTTAATATCAAGTCTTTGCAAATAATCCTCAATATCCGGGCCGCCTCCATGTACCAAAACAGTACGTATACCAATCAAGTTCATTAAAACGAGATCCTTAAAAACACTCTCTTTTAATTTCTCATTGATCATGGCGTTGCCGCCGTATTTGACAACAATAGTTTTGCCATGAAATTTTCGCACATAGGGCAGACACTCAATAAAAACATGAGCTTTCTCTAAATTTTTCTCATAATTCGCAGCCATAATAGTCTTCCTCACAAACATGGCTATTAACCGCCAATAATTTTATAATTCTTTAATGCAGTATCATTCATTAAGTCCGATAATCGGCGTTAATTTTAACATAATCATAGGATAAGTCACAGCCCCAGGCTAAGCCTACCGCATCGCCCTGATTCAGCTGAATTATCGCAGTTACCTCTTCCTCGCTTAACACCTTTTCAGCGTAAACTTCATCAAATTCCAGACCGCCGCCGTTTTTAGCCACATAAAACTTGCCAAAATAACTTTCTAAAATAATATCCACCTTTGAGGGGTCAAAATCTACCCCAGAATAACCAGCGGCACATATAATCCGCCCCCAATTAGCGTCTTTACCAAAGATAGCCGCTTTAACCAAATTAGAGGATACTACTGATTTT
>CAWVFN010000059.1:0-12756 GCA_963928475.1 Bacillota bacterium | reverse complement strand
GGTAAGCAACGCGGACATGGCCACTACGTCAGGTTTATGTTCTTTAACACCTTCAACAAAGGCTTCCGGGGAGACATCGATACCGGCATTGATTACTCTGAAACCGACGCTTTCCAACATCATACCCACAAGGTTTTTACCAATATCATGGAGGTCGCCTTTAACGGTACCAAGCAGAACAGAACCAATGTCTTGCACGTCTTCGGCATTCATTAGGGGTTTAACAATATCAGTACCAGCTTCCATAGCCTGGGCAGCCATAAGTACTTCCGGTACAAACATCTGATTAGCTTTAAAACGTACCCCAACCTCTACCATACCACCGATAAGACCACTATTGATGATATCAAGAGGAGCAACTTTATCCTCTAAAAGTTCATTTACAAATCTCTTTACCTTGTTGCTCTTGCCAGCGATGACCGCTTTGGATAAATCTTGTAATGTTGCCATGTTTTTTCCTCCTTAGAAATTATTATTTATTATTTATTTATTTACTCTCTCCCTTAATGATTAAGGGATAAACTTGACACTTTATTCAGCAGCAGCTTCTTCTTCCGCTGCTTTCTTCGCTACAGCCTTCCGCTCTTCTTTAGCTTTTCTCATAGCTTCCCTGTCAAACATCGGTTTACCCTCAAGTTCCGGATTAAACTCAGCCCGGAAGGAGCGAACAAGACCTATGCACATAAATATCATTACGAACATATAGGGGAAAGCTGAGGCCACTGAAGCTGTCTGCAGTACTTTCAGTGTTGCTTCACCGCCTATAAGAATAAGTACTATAGTGATAGCGCCCTGGGCAACACCCCAGAAAGCTCTGGCTTTTTTCGGCGGATTCTGACTGCCGCCCATGGTGAGCATGGGTAAAACAAAGGTTGCGGAGTCAGCGGCACCAACAAAGCAAAGTACAACTAAGACCAAGGCCAAAGGAGCCATTATTTCATAAAGCGGTAACTGGGATAACAGAGCATAGAGAGCTGTTGTGTAGTCAACATCTACCGCCGCGGAAATCAATCCGCCGCTGGCAGCATCCATATTAAATCCGGCACCGGCGTAGATAGTGATCCAAATGAAGGAGAAACCAGCCGGCAGGAAAGTGCTGCCTAAAATCATTTCTTTTACACTGCGGCCTTTAGATACACGGGCAAAGAATGTGCCGCAGAAGGTGGCCCAAGAAATCCACCATGCCCAATAGAATACAGTCCAGCTGCTGAGCCATTCAGGATTGCCATACCAGAAAGACTGATTAATAAAGGTAGAAACATAAGCGCCAATGGTATCTGTCATAGTCTGCATGATATAAACTGTACCGCCAAATATGAGCAGAAAGACCATGAATAACAGGGATAACCAAACTTTAAGATTAACCACTTTTGTCATCCACTTATGAAGACCAGTTACTGTGGCAATCGTAAATATCGCGGTAATTAAAGCTATTATTCCAGATGTCAATAATGGACTTGACTCTACACCCCAGATATAGCTTATACCACCGGCAATCTGTAAAGCACCAAGACCCAAGCTTGTAGAAATACCAAATACTGTGGCAAATACGGCCAGGATATCAATGATTTTACCAATCGGTCCATAAATTTTATCGCCAATGAGGGGATAAAAAGCTGAACTCATCAGGAAAGGTAAACCCTTGCGATATACATAATAGGCGAGACAAGTACCTACAAGAGCAAATAAGCCCCAGCAATGTACACCTTCATGCTGGAAGGTAATACGTATAGCTGTTCGCATGGCCTCTTGAGTGTAGGGCTCATTCATAGGGCCGGTAGCGTAATGCATCATAGGTTCCGCCACGGACCAGAATACAAGACCTATGCCGATACCGCCGCCAAACAACAGAGCGAACCACTGAAAATTACTAAATTCCGGCTTGTCAGTATCTTTACCTAATTTGATTTTACCGTATTTAGAAAATGCCAGCCATAAACTGAAAAATAGGAAAAACGCTGTTAAAAGAAGATAAGACCAACCTAAATCATCACACAGGAAAGCGTTTACCGCATTAACGGCATTAGCTGTTCCCTGAGGAAAAATAGCACCGGCAAGAATAAAAGCTACAACGATTATTATTGATACTATCAATACCGTTTTGCTTTTTAATGCAGCTTCTCTTTTTTCTGCTGAATTCATTTTTTTCTCCCTCCTTATTATTATTAAAATTGCTTGGAATACTTAATTAATAGTGTACACCTCCTCATGTTTTAAGTTTTTTGCTATTTATTAACCTAAACTTTACTTGTTAGGTTAAATTTACAACCTTTTCGCAAAAAATTATAGTATAATATTGATGATAATTATAATAAATATTGCACCATATAATGTAAAAATTTTGCTATAAAAACAAAAAAATCACATCAAAAATTTAGCATAAAATTTATTTATATTTTAAAAATTTAGTAATTATTTGATATTTTAGTAATTTTTTTGCACATTGAGATATTTGCAATCATTTTATTACCCATATTATTGTAAAACTACCGCAAAATATTGTATAATTTAGAAAATGTAAACAGTCTGTTTCCATTCCTTTACACTCATCACAATAATCATATGACAAAATATTATACATTTATTACTGAAAAAATAAGGGAAATTAAATAAATATAATCTAAAACTTTATCCTCTGATCATCATCGATTTAATTGCAGCTTGTGGATGCCTAACATAAATATTCCCTTCAAAAAGCATGTTTCATTATAAGAGAGGGAGGAATGACATTTATGAGCAATCAAATCCTATCACGCCTATGTCAAGCGGGAAATCTGCTCTATGCAACAACTAATGTGTACAGCTTAGTAATTGACACAAAAAATAAAAGACTCATAGAAGTACCACAATGCCATTTGGATCATTGTTTTTGCCAGGTCATGGCTAAACAAGTGGGTATTGATATAAGCTATGATCATGTCTATAAACGCTGTGACGTATCTACTAATGTTAATAAACAAATTATCTATAAATGTCCTTTCGGCTTCTCTAATATTATTATTCCCGTATTTAACGGTAAAGAGCTGGTAGCAGCATTACAAGCTGGTCCTGTATTAAATATGGATCCAGATGAATATTTAAAAAAGCGAGTTTTGCCTTTATGGAACCTTTCAGACAAAAATATAGAAGCACTGCGCAATAACTTGATGCAATACCCCTCAGGTGACATAAATTACTTAGTAGCTTTATCAGAAACCATGTCCGCCTTAATTGATAATAGCAACAATACCACACCAATAATATCAGAAGAATCTATGGAGGTAAGTGATCACCGTATAAGCAATAACATGGTAAACTCTATTTTAGATTTTATTACCTCCAATTACGCGGAAAATATCACCCTGTCCGACGCGGCTAAATACGCCTATGTCAACCCATCACATTTGAGCAGGGTATTTAACAAAAAAATGAATTGTAATTTCCGCTCTTATCTCAACGGGATACGCATCGAAAAGGCTAAGGAATTATTAACCTATTCTGATCTCTCTATCGCGGAAATCGTTAATCAAGTAGGATTTTCTGATCAAAGCTATTTCAATAAAATTTTTAAAGAACACGAAGGAGTTACACCTGGACAATATAGACGTACACACGTTAACGAAGAATAAAAGAAGTCTATGTTTGACACATAGCCTTCTTTTATTAGTATATGATTCAGCTACTACTCTAATTTAACGTAAAAAATCCCTTTATTTTATAGAACTATAAAATAAAGGGATTTTTTTATATGGTTTATTATTCCTCTACCTGATTAGTGATGGAAAAGACGCATATTAATGAAGGCCATAACCATATTGTATTTATCTGCTGTTTCTATTACGTTTTCATCACGCACTGAGCCGCCGGCTTCCGCCACATAACGCACGCCGCTGCGCTTAGCTCTCTCAATATTATCACCAAATGGGAAAAAGGCGTCGGAGCCTAAGGCAACATCTGTCATTGTATCAAGCCAAGCCCGTTTTTCTTCCCTGGTTAATAGCTCTGGTTTTTCTGTAAAAATACTCTGCCATACACCATCTGCTAAGACATCCATATAATCATCGGAAACATAAACATCAATAGCGTTATCCCGTTCAGGACGTTTAATATCATCACGGAAAGGTAAATTCAAAGTCTTTTTATGCTGCCGCAGATACCATGTATCAGCTTTATTGCCAGCTAAACGCGTGCAATGAACACGGGATTGCTGTCCGGCCCCAATGCCAATAGCCTGTCCGTCCTTAGCGTAACATACCGAATTAGACTGGGTATATTTAAGGGTAATAAGAGAAAGAATCAGATCCCGTTTGGCAGAGTCTGGCAATTCTTTGTTTTTCGTTACAATATTCTTTAACAAATCTTCAGTTATTTTAAAATTATTGCGTCCCTGCTGGAAAGTGACGCCAAAGACATCTTTTAACTCAACAGCCTCGGGAACGTAATTTGTATCCATCTGGATTACATTATAACTGCCCTTTCTCTTACTCTTCAATATTTCCAAAGCCTTAGGAGAATACGAGGGAGCAATAACACCATCTGATACTTCCCTGGCCAAAAAAGCGGCGGTCTGTTCATCACACTCATCAGATAAGGCGACAAAATCACCGTAGGAGGACATTCTATCCGCGCCTCTAGCTCTGATATAGGCAGTAGCCATAGGCGTAAGTTCTATACCCTCTACAAAGTAAATCTTTTCCAGAACATCACTAAGAGGTACGGCTACAGCAGCGCCAGCCGGGCTAACATGCTTAAAAGAGGCAGCCGCCGGCAAACCTGTGGCTTCTCTTAATTCACGAACTAACTGCCAGCTGTTAAAAGCATCCAATAAATTAATATAACCAGGTTTACCATTTAGAACAGTAAAAGGCAGTTCACCTTCGCGCATGAAAACCTTCGCCGGTTTTTGATTAGGATTACATCCATACTTTAATTCCATTTCCCTCATTTAAGGATTCTCCCTTCCTAATAATCAAGAATAAAAAGAGCCCACCACAAGGACTATTGCCCAGACGGTCGGCTTAATAAACTCTATACTCCCTGTGGTTATCTCCACTTCCGTCAGTCGTATAGGATGATTTTAATTTATCATATTTTACTGGTATTTGCAAGGGAGAGAGCTAAAAAAATCCGCTCCCTCCCCTATTTTTTTACTTTTTAGACATGGCTTCCTGCAGAGCTCGAGCTAAAGGACTTAATTCTTTTTCATCATTTTGTCTGTTTTGATTTTTCAGATATTTCTCAACATTCCTTTTGCTTTCGCTAACCGAGTCTTTACCCCGTTTATGGAAAGAGACAGCCTTCTCCCTAAAGCCACAGGAACAAACATAGATCTTTCCCTCTCCCTCCCCAAACAGTTCCATTTTTTTGTGACAATTGGGGCAGCGGGCGTTAGTATTAAAAGATATATTTTTACGGTAGCCACACTCTCTGTCCTGACATACCAACATTTTACCTTTCTTGCCGTGTACTTCCAACATCATTTTGCCGCATTGTGGACATGGCGTTCTGGTAAGATTATCCGGCTTATAAACCGCATTACTATTAGCAACCATTTTTACTAAACTATCTGTGTATTTCCTGATATCAGCTAAAAAAACTTTATCATCACTTTCGCCTTTAGCTATGGCCTCCAGCTGACGCTCCCACTTAGCCGTAAGGAGCGGTTCTTTCAAATCGGCTGGTACTAAATTTATAAGCTGCATAGCCTTGGCGGTTGGGATCATTACATTATCTTTCTTTTCCACATAAAAGCTATTATATAACTTCTCAATTATATCACCTCTGGTAGCCGGTGTACCTAAACCGCCGCTGATATATTCCTTCATTTGCTTATCGGTAATATATTTAGACGGGTTTTCCATAGCCGCCAGCAAACTGGCCTCAGTATAGCGGGAAGGTGCTTTCGTTTTTTGAGTTTTCAGCTGCAAAGCACCGCATGTAAAGGTATCGCCCTTTTTTAGAGCAGGCAAAGTCTGATTTTCTTCATCATCACTATCATCACAGCTGTAAACTTTACGCCAGCCTTTGTCTATTATCACTTTGCCTTGAGCAGTAAAAACCTCTTTGCTGCACTCCAAATATACTTTAATATTCTCATATAAGAATACAGGATAAAAGGCGGCAATAAAACGCCTAAGCACCATAAAGTATATTTTCTTTTCCTCATCAGACATCTTTAAAAGATTGGGACTTTCCTCTGTGGGAATGATAGCGTGATGATCAGAAACTTTAGCATCGTTGATATTAGACTTAGCCATAGCATAGCCTTTAACGCTAATCTCCCGAACCGAACCAATAAACTCACCAAAAGATATCGCTTTTAAACGTTGGTTTAAGGTGGGAAGTATATCAGATGTCAGATATTTCGAGTCCGTTCTCGGATATGTCAGCACTTTATGGACTTCGTAAAGACGCTGCATATAGTCTAATGTTTCCTTAGGAGAAAATTTGTATAGTTTATTGGCATCTCTCTGCAATTCTGTAAGATCATACAGCAACGGCGGCGGCTGTGTCTTTTTATTGACCTTTACATCTTTTACCTCAAAAATCCCTTTCTGAATCAGTTTTTTGATATTTTCCGCTTCCGATAAGGAAGATATACTGCTACTGCCATTTTTATCAACTCTTGTAGCGAAAAACCGCCCAAGGTCAGCTTTTACAGTATAGTATTCTTTGGCTTTAAAGTCTCTGATCTCACCTTCACGTGCTACCAATAAAGCTAAAGTAGGTGTTTGTACCCTACCAGCAGAAAGCTGTGCGTTAAATTTGCAGGTTAAAGCTCTGGTTACATTAAGTCCTACCAACCAGTCGGCCTCTGCACGGCTTTGGGCGGAACGATAAAGAGACATATATTCGCTGCCGTCCCGCAAGTTACGAAAACCATCTTTTATTGCCTTGGTCGTCTGGGAAGATATCCATAACCTTTTTATCGGTTTTTTTACCCCACTCTTTGCTATTATCCAGCGAGCTACCAATTCCCCCTCACGGCCAGCGTCAGTAGCTATTATAATAGTTCCTATATCTTTAGAACGCAAAAGCTTCTTTACATTATTGTACTGCTTAGCGGTTTCAGGAATAACTTTTAAATCCATATGCTTCGGCAACATCGGCAAAGTATCTAAACTCCACTTCTTATATTCATCACCATAATGTTCCGGCTCAGCTAAGGTGACTAAATGACCTAAAGCCCAGGTAACAATATATTCATCACCTATTAAACAACCATCACCTTTACGGCGGGCCTTTAACACTGCCGCCAAATCCCTGGCAACTGATGGCTTTTCAGCCAATACTAAAGTTTTTGTCATAAATTAAACCGCCTTATATCTCATATTAATATATATAGTATAGCATTATCCAGCTAAAATTTAAATCTCATTTCTTAGACAAAAAAATTAAAAAAATTAATTTTAGTTATTGACAACTAACCGAATGAATGCTATTATTTCTACAAGAGAGTTATCCACGACTAACCCAATATCATATTTTTTTAATATGAGGTTATACAATACTAACCAGAAAGGAGCCAAAATGTATCACGAAGAAAAATTAATGAGTAAAAACTTTGTGCAGCCTGAGTCTATACAGCATGGCACCTTACCACTTTCCTGTCTGTCTTCAGGCAGCAGCGCTTTAGTGGAAAAAGTACGCGGCCGTGACGATGCTAAAACATTTTTAGCTAATCTTGGTTTTGTGGAAAATACTAAAATTTCTGTTGTCTCAAAGGTGGGCGGCAGCGTTATAGTTAATGTTAAAGGTTCCAAAGTAGCAATCAGTAAAGCATTAGCCTCAAAAATAATGGCTACACCATTATAAGGAGGAACTATGAATAATAAAAAACCAATGCGCTGGTCAACAGTGACAATTAATTCATGGAAAAGGAGAGAACAATGAACACCTTAAAAACCGTTAAATGTGGCGAAAAAGTAATCGTGAAAAAACTCCATGGCGATAGTTTGGTTAAACGCCGCATTATGGATATGGGAATTACTAAAGGTACAGAAATCGCCGTTAATAAGGTAGCCCCTTTAGGAGATCCCATAGAAGTAACAGTAAGAGGTTACGAACTGTCTCTAAGAAAATCTGAAGCGGAAATTATAGAAGTAAGCTAATATAAAAATAAATTTATTTTTAATATATAGTTAGTTATTACTAACCAAAGAAGGAGAAAAAAATGAGTACACGTATTGCCCTGGTGGGAAATCCCAACTGCGGAAAAACCACTCTTTTTAACGGTATCACCGGCGCCGCTCAATATGTCGGTAATTGGCCTGGTGTAACCGTGGAAAAAAAAGAAGCTAAAATAAAAGGACGTAAAGACGCTATTCTTACGGATCTGCCTGGAGTTTATTCCCTTTCACCTTACACTCCCGAAGAGATTGTAACCAGAAATTATCTTTTAAAAGACAAACCAGATGTAATCATCAATATTGTAGACGCCACTAATTTAGAGCGTAATCTTTATCTTACCACCCAAATTTTAGAATTAGGAATTCCCACAGTTATCGCCCTCAATATGATGGATCTGATGAAAGAAGGCGGCACAAAGATAGATGCTGATAAGCTTAGCAAACTCCTAAGCTGTCCCATAATTCCAATTTCCGCTCTCAAAAACAGTGGCACCAATCAACTAGTGGAAAAAGCTGTTTCCCTGGCAACAGAAAAAAACCGCATTCCCTCACCTTTGAAATATCCCGTTAATATCGAAGAAAAACTCGATGCCATAAAAGAAATACTCAATGAAGTATCTGGTATCAGTAATAAAGCCTGGTACAGTTTGAAATTGCTGGAACAAGATTCCAACGTAGTTTCCGAATTAAATTTATCAGCAGACTTAAACAAACAAATAAATGACATAGTCTTATCCCTGGAAACAGAATACGATGATGACAGCGAAAGCATAATCACCAGCGCCCGTTATGAAATAATTGAGGACATAGTAACCAAAGCTGTGAAAAAAGGCAAAGAGGTACGTTCCGTCTCAGACAAAATAGACGCTATTGTAACTAACAGAATTTTAGCCTTGCCCATTTTCGCCGTTATAATGTTCGCGGTATACTATATATCTGTTTCCTGGCTGGGTACTATTGTAACCGACTGGACCAATGATACACTTTTCGGTGAAACAATACAACCGACAGTAACGGCTTGGCTGACTGGGCTGGGTACCGCTGATTGGCTCATAGGTCTCATAGTAGATGGATGTATAGGCGGTGTAGGAGCTGTTCTGGGCTTCGTGCCTCAGATGATTATCCTATTTATACTCTTATCTCTTTTGGAAGATTGCGGCTATATGGCCAGAGTAGCCTTTATTATGGATAGAATTTTTAGGAAATTTGGTTTATCCGGCAAAAGCTTTATTCCCATGCTGATATCTTCAGGCTGCGGCGTTCCCGGTGTTATGGCCTGCAAAACAATTGAGAATGATAAAGACCGCCGTATGACGGCAATGACGACTACTTTTATTCCCTGCGGCGCTAAACTACCTGTTATAGCCTTGATAGGCGGCGCTATGTTTTCGGGAAATCCCTGGATAGCTCCTTCGATATACTTTATAGGTATAGCTGCTGTTCTATTATCCGGCATTATACTCAAAAAAACTAAAATGTTTGCGGGAGATCCTGCACCTTTTGTTATGGAACTGCCCAATTACCATGTACCAGCACCTAAAGGCGTAATGCTCCATATGTGGGAAAGAGTAAAATCCTTTCTTAAAAAAGCCGGCACAATCATCTTTGTGGCCTGCGGAGTGATTTGGTTCCTCTCTAATTTTGGCTTTACAGCCGGAAGCTTCGGCATGGTAGATACAGAAAATAGTCTTTTAGCCGCTATTGGTTCAGTTATAGCACCAATATTCGCACCTTTAGGTTTTGGGGATTGGCAATCAGCCGTTGCCACTATAACAGGTTTAGTGGCTAAAGAAAATGTAGTAGGCACCTTTGGCGTCCTTTTTGGCTTAGGAGAAGTGGCAGAAGATGCCCCTGGACTCTTAACCCAAATTGCATTACTCTTTCCTTACGGAGCTGCTGCCTTTTCATTCCTCGTTTTCAATATGTTATGTGCTCCCTGTTTCGCGGCTATCGGTGCTATTAGAAGGGAAATGGTTACAGCAAAATGGACACTTTTTGCTATCGGCTATCAGACTGGTCTTGCCTATACAGTAGCCTTGATTATAAATCAACTGGGCGGCCTGCTTTCCGGCAGTCTAACCTTTGGTATAGGTACAGTAATCGCCCTCATACTTCTTGCCTTATTGGTATATCTTCTGGTAAGACCAGCTAAAAAAGATACTATCGCGCAAAGCGAATTGATAGTAAATAACTAAGTAAAAGGGAAAATATCCCATACTTAGCGGAAAGGAGGAAATTGATGGAAAGTATCCTATCTAATTTAGCTACAATTTCCGTGGCATGCTGCTTAGCGGGACTCTATGGAATAGCCATTTATCACATAAAAAAAAGCAAAAAACAACATGGCTGTGTAGGGTGTGACGGCTGCGGCAAATGCAGCGGTAATTGCTGTCACAACGAGAATAAATAACATCTATTTTAACTGTTATAGATTCTCTGTTATCAAGTTTGCATAACTACTCTAAATCTTTTAATCTCAAAAAACACATTCAAATCTCCGACAAATCTCTAAATCTCAAATCTCTAACCATAAAAGGGAGCCTGCTATTGCAGGCTCCCCTCTTTTTACCTCCAAACCTTTTAAGGAACAAGTCTCAAAGTCTGTTCTAAACACGAAACATTTAACCAACATGTAAAACTTTGTCCCCAGCAATATCCATCACAATAAATTCAGTAACTAAAATGTTCCTATGATTTCTTGCCCCAGAATATAATTTATGTTACTATTTTTATAAATAGTTGATCAGGAGTAGATAATGACTGAAAAAACCCTTAAAACGCCCTCGGGCACCATTCATTATTGGCAACATACAAAGGATATAAATAATATTACCTTACTGTTCTTACCAGGTTTAACAGCTGATCACAGATTATTTGAAAAACAAATAGATTATTTCAAAAATGAATATAATGTATTTGTCTGGGACCCTCCTGCTCACGGCAAATCCTGGCCCTTTGAATTTGATTTCGACCTTACTGATACAGCTAGATGGCTAAGGGACATAATTGAACAGGAAAAAATTAAACTTCCCATTATTATAGGTCAATCTATGGGAGGATATGTCGGCCAAGTTTTCTCTCAGCTGTATCCTGAGAAATTAGCCGGTTTTATAGCTATTGATTCAGCCCCATTGTCAAAAAAATATATAAGTTTCATAGAACTTTGTCTGTTAAAAAGAATGACGGCATTCTATATGTATTATCCATGGAGTGCCTTATTGAAATCAGGCACAAAAGGTGTGGCTGAGTCCGAATACGGCAGAAAATTAATGCGGGAAATAATGATGACATACGATGGCAACCAAAAAAGATACGGACGAATCGCCGGACATGGTTTTAAAATATTGGCAAAAGCTATAGAAGAAAACTTGCCCTATACTATTCAATGCCCGGCACTATTGATCTGCGGTGAAAAAGATAAGGCCGGATCATGTAGACGCTACAATAAGGCATGGCACAAATACAGCGGCATACCCCTGGTTTGGCTAAAAAATGCCGGCCATAACTCTAATACTGACAGACCGGAAGAGGTTAACGATTTGATCGCGAAGTTTAGCGAAAAAATATTAAAATATAACCTGATTGATAATTAATAGTCTATTACCGCTGTAACAGTTTACTAAAGAATATGATTTTAATAAATAAAGCAGAATCCAAGGCATAATTTGCCTTGGATTCTAATCTTTAACTATATAACATATGCTCCGAAACTTTTTAGGGCAGATATTTTTTGAGTTCATCAGCTTTATCTGTTCTTTCCCAGGGTAAATCAAGATCATTACGGCCAAAGTGACCGTATGCCGCCACCTGTTTGTATATTGGACGGCGCAAATCCAAATCTTTGATAATTGCCGCCGGACGGAGATCAAAGTGTTTCTTTACTATTTCACAAATTTCTTCATCACTAATTTTGCCAGTGCCAAAAGTATCAACCATAACAGAAACAGGATGTGCCACCCCTATAGCATATGCCACCTGAAGTTCACAGCTTTTAGCTAAACCAGCAGCTACTATATTTTTAGCAACATATCTCGCAGCATAACAAGCGGAGCGATCCACCTTTGTTGGATCCTTACCGGAAAAAGCACCGCCGCCATGACGACCTACACCGCCATAAGTATCTACTATGATCTTGCGGCCAGTCAGTCCCACATCACCCTGGGGACCGCCTATCACAAAACGGCCGGTAGGATTCACGAAATACCGTGTATTTTCATCTAAGTACTGAGCAGGTATTGTAGCCTTAATAACTTTTTCTATAATATCCGATTCTAAGGTGGCATGATCTACAGAATCATCATGTTGGCTGGAAACAACCACAGTGTCCACACGCTTTACAGCACCATTTTCATATTCCACCGTCACCTGAGACTTACCATCAGGACGCAGATAATAAAGCTCCCCAGACTTTCTAACTTCTGTTAAACGCCTGGTAAGCTGGTGAGCCAAACTAATAGGCATTGGCATATACTCTGGTGTTTCATCGGTGGCATAGCCATACATCATACCTTGATCACCAGCACCTGTTGAATCATCATCCTGAGCCTTATCAACGCCCTGAGCGATGTCAGGACTCTGTTCCTCTATCGCCGTTAAAACAGAGCAAGTAGCGGCGTCAAAACCATATTTAGCTCTGGTGTATCCTATT
>CAWVFN010000058.1:0-14497 GCA_963928475.1 Bacillota bacterium | reverse complement strand
GTTTTGATAATGAAGCGGAAAAAGAAAAAGAAAAAGCCGCGGAAAGCAAAAAGAAATCTTCCTTTGGCGGCAGTGGTTTTGAGTTAGATGATTTAGAAATACCTTCATTCCTCAGAAGAAACGACTGATCTTCCCTGTTGTTAATAAGAGCCTTTACTGTAAATCAGTAAAGGCTTTTATTTATTGGTAAAATATCTCATTATAGATAAGTAATATAGTAAATTTATGTGATCTGTATTGCATATTAATTACTGTCCCGCGCCGTCTGATATATCTGGATTTGGCGCGTTGAGGATATTCAAGTCTGTTGTTACGGTAACTTTTGCTTTATTATATACTCTGTAAAAATCATGGGTATTGTAGAAGCTGAAGTCAGTCATTTTTAACTTTCCCTTGATATTGCAGGGATCTGAGTAACAGCTTTGCAAAATAGTAAAGGTTTTCTTAGTATTTTTATTAAAATAGTCTTCCACGTAGGATATTATTTCTTCACGACTAAAGAGTTTTCGCAGGTGAGCCCAGACGAACCTGTCAAAGGAACCTTTAATGTCGAGGTTAATATCTATATAAAGCTCATCTTCTATGGTTCTTACAGCTATAGAGGTATTACAGCGTTTTGTTTGAAAAATGCAGTCATCAAAAGAGGTTTCTTCAAGGGGAAAGACAATATAATAATAAAATGCGGTATTTTTATTGTGCAGAAGCTGTAGAAATACGCTTTCAGTAGCATTGAGAGAACCAGTCATTTTTTCTTCGGAAAAGAGAGCCGTGCCTTTGACATAAATATCTTCGTCCTTAATGGATAGGAGCGGGAGCATAGGATCGGGACCGCCGCTAAGAAAATTTAAATTATAATCGTAGGATGATATATCGGGACAATAGCCTGATTGAGCCGCGGCAGTTACAAGATCAGTGATATAGGTGAGAGATTTATCTTTGAGTTCTTTAGCAGCCAGAGTTTTGTATATTTCTGCGGCTGAGTTTTCCGCTACCAGATAATCAGGGAGAAAACGGTTTACTTCCTCAATTTTGTGGGTATCAGCTAAAGGGATATAGCCTTGCTCCGCCGCTGCCTGGCTAAAAATCATGGTATTTATCTTGGCTGACCGCAGAGGGCGGCTGACCCTGTTATTAGCTTTTACCAGCGCCTGACTTAAAATATCAGCTTCTACTGTTATAAAATCGCCTTTGTCCCCATTATTAAAGCTTTCCACGGTAACAAAGGTAAATTGGTGATTGCTTTTGCCTTGTGTATCTATAGCGACTGAAGTGGCAATGGTATTTTCCTCTATTATTATATTATCCCAACAGCCTGTAAGAGTAGAGAGCAAAATTAAAAGGCTGGATATAAATAGGATTTTTTTTATCATGATGTCAGCCTCCTCTTTCGTACAAGGAAGATAAGATAAAGACTAAAGAGGACGAGTATTATAGCGAGATTGATAATATTGGTGAAATATAAAGCCTGCCACATAATAGGGGTCAGAGGTAAATACGCGGCAGCCAGGGCAATTATTAAGGCTGATAAGGCCAATGGTACTTTGCGCCGGCTTAAAGGTGAATTAAAGAAGAGAAAGCATTGACTTCTATAGTATAAGGTAAAATAGAAATTAGCGTAAAGTCCCATTACAGGTATAAATATGAGGATAAATAACACGTCCAGTCTTTCCAGAGGGCCTATACCATATCGGCTGGAAAGGTTGAAGAAGGGGAGAATGAGTTCAACAAGAGATTTTCCGAAATATGATCTGGCGACAGCGTAGACAAAAATAAAAAGCAAAAAACTAAGTAAAGAAAATATTAATAGACCCATTCTGACCCGGCGTGTATCCTTAATAGCCGGCAAAAGAAAAAATGACGCGAGTATGGCGCCTGAAGTAACGAAGTACCAGGGTATATAGATGATACTATCCTTAAAACCGCTGTTGAGCAAAGGAAAAAGATGAGAAAAAGTGTAGTTATTTTTGGTAATGGCAAAAATACTAATAAATATTGCTATTAGTAAATAAATTAAGCTGGAAAGATGACCTAAAACTCTTATGCCGCCGTAGGTGGCATAAACAGCTGGTGCTATAAGAAGTATCGCAGTGAGCAAAAGCGGTGTTTTAGGCAGATAATATATGTTAATAATATAAATAAATATTTTTAAAGCTAATATGGCTAAAAAAAGCAGGTAAAAACATATACAGGCATAAACTATAGTGCCGGGAATTTTCCCCAATACCATGCGGATTGCTTCATAGGGTTCCATAAAGCCTGTTTTCCCCAAAATAACGCTGACACCCCATAGTAAAAGTGCTGTTAAAACCGATATTATAAGCACTACTAAGGGAGAATTCTGGCCAAAATTACGGTAAAGAACAGGGGTACCGTTCATCATAGCGATGCCGGTTACTGTTGAAAGAAGGCAGGTTACAAGTTGTGCTGTGGTAATATTATTCCTTGCCACGGTTTTTCCCCCTTATTATATCTTTGGGCCAGGCTGTTGAGGGGCGGTGCCGTAAAAATCTGAAGGGCAGACGAATTACAGTATTGCCGGCTTCTTTAGGGTGGGGAGGAAACATCGGGAGCAGATAGGGACGTCCTAAGGATTCCACTTGCATTAAATGGATTAAAAGCAATGCTCCGCCTACTAACATGCCGACAAAGCCGAAGAAACCGGCGAAAAACATCATACCAAAGCGGACGAGACGCAGAGTATAGGCCATATCCTGACTTGGTACCACAAAGCTGGCGATAGCAGTGACAGATACTACTATTACCATGTAATTACTTACCAGTCCCATTTCGACAGCGGCCTGACCGATAATAATACCGCCGACTATACCTAATGTGCTCCCAACGTAGGTGGGAAGCCGTACAGCAGCTTCTCTGATTATTTCAAAGAGGAATTCCATTATGATGGCTTCCAGCAGAGGAGAGAAAATCACCATATCTCTGGAGCTTAATAAGGTAGAAATAACAGAGAGAGGCGTAATATAGTAATGGAAAGATAACACGGTTATATAAATAGAAGGCAAAAAAATCGCTATAAACAGGCTTATAAAACGAAAAAGCCCTAATAAAGTACCTATCCATGGGTTATGATTGTAGTCATCCATGGCTTGAAAGAAGCTCCAAAAAGAGACTGGCATTAATAGAGCCTCTGGAGCACCATTTAGCAAAATAGCGAATTTCCCCTCTAAAAGTCCTGCCACAGTTTTATCGGTCCTTTCCGTGGCTTCAAATTGGGGAAAAGGGGATCTTGGTTTATCCGCTATCATTTGTTCTATATAACCAGTGGATAAAAAACCGTCATAGTTGAGATTATCTATCCTCTCGCCTATTTTCGCCAGTAGTTTCTCATTGGCGATTCCTTTAATATAGGCGATAGTGATTTTTTGATGTGTAGCGCTGCCAACGAAGTGCTCCTCAAATTTTAAGTCGCTGTTTCCAATTTTAGTGCGCAGAATAGCCATATTCATGTTTATGTTTTCCACAAAGCTGTCTCTGGCACCTCTTAGATTTTTTTCCGTTTCCGAGGCGCTTGGTACCCGGCCAAAAAGTTTTTCTACTCTTACCTCGAAACCATAATTCATTCCGTCCAGGAGAAAAAAAGTACCCCCTGTGGCTATCCCCGCTAAAGCCTCATCTAAGGTGTGATCTGTTTTGACTCTGGCAAAGGGCAGATTGAGCAGGGAAAAAGTATCCCGGGACATCGTCATGATTCTGGGAATCACTTCATCATAAAGTATTTGGCTATCCACCATATTGTCGACGCACAGTAAAAGAAAGTTTGTACCGTCTTTAAGTTTTAGCTCATTTATGATATAATCAGGACATTGATCTATAGCTTTTTTTATATATGCTATATTTTTTTCCAAATCAGTGGATATCCTCATAAGTCACCTCCTGATAATATACTTATTATGGCCGGAAAGGAAATTTTTTATAAATGCGGTACGAAAAAATTATAGAAGCGGAGTTTATAGAACGTTTAAACCGCTTTGTCGCTGTGGTTAAAAACGAGTCTTTAGGGGAATTTTCTGTTCATGTTCCCAATACCGGACGCTGCCGGGAAATTCTTCTGCCCGGCACTAAAGTGTGGCTCCAGCAGTCTGAAAACAAGGGACGAAAGTATCCCTATAGTCTTTACGCCGCTTATAAAGGGGATATGCTGATACATATGGATTCCGCCGCCGCCAATACTTTGGTTGAGGAAGCTTTGCGCAGCGGCACTATAGATGAGCTGACGGATATAGATGATATCGCCAGGGAAAAAACTTTCGCAAAATCACGTTTTGATTTTCGTTTTCTGCGCGGCGGCAGACTTTGTTATATGGAAGTCAAAGGAGTAACTCTGGAGGAAAACGGTGTTGCCAAGTTTCCTGATGCTCCCACGGAACGGGGCAGCCGTCACTTGCGGGAGCTTGCTGCCGCTGTTGACGCTGGCTTTGGTGCCTATGTTATCTTTGCTATACAGATGGCTGGTGTGGAGTACTTTACTCCCAATCGTGAACGTGATCCCCGTTTTGCCGAGGCTTTAGCCTATGCGGCGTCAAAGGGGGTAAATATTATGGCCTATGATGCCGCAGTAACGCCAGGGGAGATAGTGCTAAATAAAAAAATACCTGTTAAATTGGAGGATTAAAATGGCAGATAAATATATAGAATTCGGTTTTGGAGATAAAAAAATGGGCGTCCATATAGGGGAGGACAACTTTATTGCCTCTTTATTGCCTCGTAAGGATAGGGAAGTGCCTGAGTATGGTCAAATCATAGAGGCAGCTCTTGCCCAGCCTATAGGTACAGAGAAGTTATCGGCGATTGTCAAAGCCGGGGATAAAATAGCCATTATTATTAGTGATATTACAAGACCTTGTCCCAGCTATAAATTACTGCCCTATGTCGTCTCTATTCTTAATCAGGCTGGGGTGAAAGATGAAGATATAACTATAGTCTCAGGCTTAGGCAGTCATCGCAGTCAGACTGAGGAGGAACACCGCCGTTTAGTAGGTGAAGAAATTTATGAGCGCATTAAGGTGGAAGATTCCACCGCGGGAGATTTCATTACTGTTGGCAGCAGTGATAGGGGCACCCCTTATGAGGTGGCACGGACTGTTGTTGAAGCTGATAAGAGGATTTGTTTAGGTAACATTGATTATCATTATTTTGCCGGTTACAGCGGCGGCGCCAAAGCCATAGTGCCTGGTGTCTGCACCAGAAAAACCATAGAAGCCAATCATGCCATGATGCTGGAGGATGGTGCCAAAGTAGGACATATAGAGGGTAATCCGGTGCGAAAGGATATGGAGGAGATTTTATCCTATTTATCCATAGATTTTATCCTCAATGTGATTTTAAATGAAAAGAAAGAAATAGTAGGCGCTGTGGCAGGTGACGCTATTAAAGCCCATAGAGCGGGCTGTAAGATTTTGGATGAGATATATAAACAATATATTGGGGAGAAAGGGGATATTGTCATTGCTTCTCCCGGCGGTTTGCCTAAGGATCTCAATGTTTATCAGAGCCAGAAGGCTTTAGATAACGCTCAGTGGGCGGTTAAGGATGGCGGTATCATAATTTTGGTAGCTGAATGCAAGGAAGGCTATGGTGAGAAAACCTTTGAGTCCTGGGTAAATCAGGCTAACAGTCCTGATGAATTAATAGAGAGAATTAGAGTTGAATTCAGATTAGGCGGTCATAAGGCCGCGGCCATCGCTAAGGTAACGAAAAAATGTGATGTTTATCTTGTTTCCTCTTTACCTCAGCCCATGGTAGAGAAATTATATATGAAACCCTTTAAGGACTTGGAAACGGCTTACGCTGCGGCTTTGAAGGTAAAGGGTGATGGGTCCAGAGTTTACGCTATGACCGTAGGCGGTACCACATTACCGGTTTATAGAGGTGAGTAAAATGTCCAATTATGAGGGTTTGGCGAAAATATATGATATGATGATGGCTGGGGTGGATTATGAAGCCTGGGCTGATTATGTATTGGACAGTGCGGCGGCAGCTGATTGTTATCCTAAAACCGCTCTTGATCTTGCCTGTGGCACCGGCAGCACCACATTGCCTTTGGCCCGCCGGGGATTGCAAATGTCAGGTGTGGATCTTGCTCCGGCTATGTTAAAAATAGCGGCTGACAAGACTGCCGCCGCTGGTTTAAACATAGATTATTATGAAAAAAATATGTTGTCTTTAGATTTTGACTCCCGATTTGATATGGTAGTATCATTTCAGGACGGTATTAACTATTTAACAAAACCTGGGGATTTTAGGAAATTGGCTGCTGAAGTATCACGAGTTCTCAACCCAGGGGGAGTTTTTATTTTTGACCTCAATTTGGTAGATAAGTATTCTGATTCAGAAACTACCGTAGTTGATTTGGATGATATATATATGGTCTATGAAAATCATTATGACCAGGCCTCAAGAATATGGCATATTAAGGTTAACGGATTTTTGCCGGAAGGTGATTTATACCGTCGTTTTGTAGAGGTACATGAGGAGAAAAATCATAGTATAGAAGAGGTAAGGGAATCTTTAGAGGCCAATGATCTTGGTATTTATGCCCTGTGGCGGATGTTTACTCATGAACCTCCCCGTGAGGACGCTAATAGGGTATTAGTGGTAGCTAAAAGGAGGGAGATTAAATGAAGATAGTATTATATGAACCGGAGATACCATCTAATACTGGCAATATTTCTCGCACTTGTGCGGTAACAGGTACATCTCTCCATTTAATAGAACCATTAGGATTTTCTTTAGCGGATAGATACTTAAAGCGTGCCGGATTGGACTATTGGGACAAGCTGGATCTGCATATACATAAATCTTTTCAAGATTTTTTAGATTCAAATCCGGGAGCAAATCTTTATTTGTTTTCGACAAAAGCTCATAATAATTACGCTGATATAGTTTACAGGGAAGATGATTTTTTAGTTTTTGGTCCGGAAACCAGGGGTTTGCCCAAGGAAATATTAGAGGGAGATTATGGTCTGCCAGTGCGTATTCCCATGGGTAAAGATATACGTTCTTTAAATTTGTCTAATTCGGTGGCAATAGGACTTTATGAGGCACTGCGTCAGCTTAATTTTCCTAATTTAATTTAAAAGCGGCAATATAAAGGCGGCTGTATTCTCTCTATCTCTTGACATTCATTCCTGGTTTAGATATAATATTAATGCAGTTTTTTCATTTTCACACCATCTTTTGCTTTTTAACGTTTTGTTTTGTCGGAGTGTGGCTCAGCTTGGTAGAGCGCTGCGTTCGGGACGCAGAGGCCGAAGGTTCAAATCCTTTCACTCCGACCATTTTTTTTTAAAGATTACGGCTTAAAGCCGTTTTTTTGTTTTTTCTTTGTTTATTGGCTAAAATAATGGTATAATATTCACAGTTATGAAAAGGAGGTTCCCTTATGATAGGTGCTATAATCGGTGATATGATAGGCAGCGTTTATGAGGCAGAGGGAATAAAAACCAAGGATTTTCCTTTATGGGTTGACAATTGCCGTTTTACCGATGATACAGTGATGACTGTGGCCGTGGCTAAGGCCTTGATGCGTTCTTTTGGCCAGGGGCAAAGTGAGATCAAAAAAGCTCTGATTGAAGAAATGCGTTATTTTGGTGCTAAATATCCCAATGCTGGTTATGGTCAACGGTTCATTGCCTGGTTAAAAGAAGATAATCCTTTGCCCTATAACAGCTGGGGTAATGGTTCCGCCATGCGGGTATCAGCCGCTGGCTGGCTTTATGGTACTTTAGATGAAACTTTGATGGCAGCGAAATTAAGCGCTGAGGTGAGTCACAATCATCAGCAGGGTATTGCCGGTGCTCAAAGTGTGGCGGCGGCCATTTATTTATTGCGTACCGGCAAAGGCAAAGAGGAAGTGCGTAATTATATTAGAGGTGTTTTTGGTTATGATTTTCGCTGCACCCTGGATGAGATCAGACCTGAGTATACCTTTAACCAAAGTTGTCAGGGGACTGTGCCTCAGGCTATGACAGCTTTTTGGGAGGCTGATAGTTTTGAGGATTGCATTAGAAACGCTGTTTCTTTAGGGGGAGACAGTGATACAATAGCGGCTATAGCTGGGAGTATAGGTGAGGCCTATTATGAAATTCCCGAATCCATGATAGTTGAGGCTGTAAACAGGCTGGATAAAGATATTCTTGAGGTATATGATGAATTTTTAAGGAGGAAAAGATAAAATGAGCAAAACAGAGTCTGTGCAAAAAGAAATGATTGCGGCGATGAAGGCTAAAGATAAAGAGCGCAAAGAAAGTCTGACCTTGCTTTTATCTGCCCTCAAAGCTAAGGCAAAGGATAAGAAAGCTCCCTTGACTGAGGAAGAAGAGGACGCTATTATTTTAAAGGAGATAAAGCAAACCAAGGAGACTTTAGCCTCAGCTCCTGCAGATAGGCTGGATATAATTGGCCAGTCGGAAGAGCGGATAAAGGTTTTAGAGGAATTTGCTCCTGTATTTATGGATGAGGCTGAGATAAATCAGGTAATTGATGAGGTTTTAGCTGAGTTAGACATAAAAGAGCTCAATCCCATGGCCAAAGGGAAAATCATGAAAGTTTTAATGCCTAAAGTTAAGGGCAAGGCTGATGGCGGTTTAGTTAATCAGCTCCTAATGAAGCGTTTAAGTTAAAATTAGTATATAAAAAAGACGGATTTAAATCCGTCTTTTTTTATTCTTCTTTATATAGCCCCCGGAGTAATTGTATTTCCTCAGCATATCCTTTGAGGTCATTGGGGGTTTCTAGGTAAAAGCCCAGGTTCCTTAGATCTTTATGGTTGATGATTTTTGTAAAGGCCTCAACGCCGATATGTCCGGCGCCGATTTTGGCATGTCTGTCTTTATGGCTGTTTAAACCGTGCATGGAGTCATTGATGTGTATAGCTTTCAGGCGGTGTATTCCTATTATTGCATCGAATTCTTTTAGGACTTCTGGGAGATTGTTAACAATATCGTAACCGCCGTCAAAAATATGGCAGGTGTCAAGACATACACCTATTTTATCTTGTAACTCTACTTTTTCGATTATTGCGGCAATTTCCTGGAATTTGCCGCCTACTTCTGTACCCTTGCCTGCCATGGTTTCCAAAAGTACGGTAGTTGTTTGCTCCGGCGTAATAACGGAATTTAAGAGATCTGCTATTTCCTCTATGCCTCTTTCCGCTCCTTGGCCTGTATGGCTGCCGGGATGAAAATTATAGAGATTACCAGGCAGGTATTCCATACGTTTAAGGTCATCTGCCATTATCTCCCTGGCAAACTGCCGAGTTTCTTCCTTTGATGAGCAGGGATTAAGAGTATATGGTGCGTGGGCAAGAATTTTATAAAAATTATGTTCTTTGAGAAATTCCCTAAGTGCCGCGGCATCAGCGGGATCAATATCCTTGGCTTTGCCTCCCCGGGGATTACGGGTAAAGAATTGGAAAGTATTGCCGCCAATGGCAAGGGCTTCTTTACCCATGGCTAAGAATCCCTTGCTGCATGATAAATGACATCCTATATTTAACATAATTCCTCCTTAATAATATGACTTAGTTCATGGCACAGGTTCAAAGGCACCTATATTTTCTTCATTTAAATAAAAATTATAGGCCAGGCCAGGTGACAACTCTGGCAGGGAAATCATGACACTGTGAAAATCTTTGGGACAAGTCTCCCAGACTATGGTTTTACCGTTATTATCCCGGACTTCTAATGTGGAATCAGCCTTCCCGTTTAATCCCACAAAAAGGCTGTTTTGAGAAGATTGAGAGGATATGCCCATTGTATCCTCATAACTGAATACTATCAGACGGCCTTCCTCCATGAGAAAATCATTACTGTACTGTAGTCCCCCTTCTTCGCTGCCATAACTGTATATCAAAACTTCACCGCCGTTCATTTTGGCGCTGCCATTAATACTGAGTCCATTGCCACCGGTATCGATAATCAGGGTACATTCAGCTATATTCAATAAACCGGTTTCATTATTTTTTTCAGCGTCCTGGCTGTAGCTGCTATTAACAGAAATACCGTCATTTTGGGCACTAAGATACAAAGCGCCGCTGTTGAGGGTGACTATTCGTGATTTTAAGGCTGTATAGCTTTGGCTGATGCTAAGCCTTGAAGCGGCGATTTCCAGCTTTTCCCTTCCGTATACCCCAGTACAGGCCGATGACAGAGTCAGATCACTATTATTAATACTAATTTTACCGCCGGCGCCAATAGCGGTACCCGCGCAGTCTCCTTGGATAATAGTATCCTCTAAGCTTATGTTACCTCGAGCGTGCAAGCCTTTGCCCTGACAGTTTTTAGCTGCTTTCATTTCTTGCTCAGCTATAGCGTCACTGCCGCCGCCGCTGAGCAAATATATTTCACCGCCGTTTATGGTTATGTCTCCTATAGATGTCATAGATGATAACAGGGATCTGATTTCCAGATGCCCGCCGTTAACTGCAATATAACCTGGGGGCTCTTTTTCCGAGTCTCCGGCAATGATACCATATTTATCGCTGTCTATATTAATGCTGCCGCTGTATATGGTTACCGATTCTTGTCCCTCAATACCTTTTTCAGCGGTTTTAAGATTCAAGGATGCTTCCTTTATTTTCAGGTCTTTCTGACACAAAATAGAGGTTCCGGCTGTGTTTGTTAAATACAGTTTCCCTGATCCTTTAATTCTTAAAGGCACGTCACTGTTAATGCCTGCTGCCCCAGGATTATCACTGCCATTATACTCTAATATATTAACTGAGTCAGCTGGCAGATCGATTATAGTTTTAAGACTGTCAGCAATATATATAGGTGCAGTGACGCTGTTTTTTAGAGAAATACCGTTTAATACTATGATAACGGCTTCACTGCCGCTGTGTTCCGCTACTATAATTTGTCCTTCTGAGAGAGAACCGCTTATAACATAGGTACCAGGTGCCGAGATAGTTACTATATTGCTTTGTACCGCGGCGCCGGAGCCTGTAATTTCGCATCCTTCGTCATCAAGATTTATATAAGTGTTGTCACTTTCCGGGTAGTCTGTTTTAACCGGTGTCTGAGGATATTCGGAGGCTCCAGTTATTTCTATTGCTTTGGGGCTAATATCGATATTGCCAATACTGATAGCTTTGTTCTCTTCCTCTTCATGGCCGCAGCTCACAAAAAATCCAGCGAGAATTATAATACTTATTATTACAAGGCATTTATTTAGTAGTGATTTCATAACTTACCTCATTATGAAAGAAACTGGTAATATTATCACTTGTTATTATGAGCGACAGAGTTTTATTTTGTGAAAATTATATGTTTATGACGGTTGGGAAAGTAAAACTAAGATAAATCTCAGTATAATATTAGACTTAAACAGCGGTATAATCAAGTCTATTTACTTGAGTTTGCTGTAAATTTTATATCTTTTATATCCTGCTGAAGTTTTAGTAAGAATACTCTGAGATTTATATTTTTATGTCCCTATCTTAAGAGTAAATCAGATAAAAAAGCACCTGACAAATTAATTTTTGTCAGGCGTTTTTTTTGGAGCTGCTGAGCGGATTCGAACCGCTGGCCTGCGCATTACGAGTGCGCTGCTCTACCAGCTGAGCCACAGCAGCATATATCACACCACAATATTTTAGCGTCATTTTAACTTTTAGTCAAGTGTTTATTATGTTTTTCCTATAGGTATATCCCCATAGTTATAGTCAGCAAAGGTACGTTTGCGAGTTTATTTGTTGGCAGTTGCTAAAACTGAGGTCATAGTTCTGCCGCCGTGGAGTGAAGATATGACACCTTTTTGCCCGGCACGTGATAAAATACCGGTAACTTCACCATCATAGAGGAAAAGTCCTGTAATATTATTGTAGGCTTTAGCGTAGGGTTTAGTTGAGAAATCATAGTTAATGCTTTGGTAGGGGGTATGATATTTCTGAGCCAGATAACCGTTGTTTTTGTATTTATCTAATAGCTGGAGCCATTCTTTTTCACTTTGATCTTTGCCGGCATAGACTCCTCTGGAGCCATAGAGGTCCTGGGGTTTAATGATCCATTTTTCTTTTTCTTGCTGGAGTTGACTAATATCGGTCTTGGCGTCGAGACTTACAGTGTAGGGGAAATGAGACTTAACAAAATCCTGCTCCTGACTATTTAACAGTGACATGGTTTCCTGGCGCTGGATTACACTGAACAATACTTTATTATGGATAATCTGGGTAGAAAGGGTACCGATAACAACGACTTTTTCTTTTTTTATACCTTGTATGAAGTCTTTTATCTCATCTTTCTTTTGAAACATTTCCCCTGTTACCGCCCGCCGGTATATTGCGTCTATTTTACGTCCTTTGGGGGTATAAAGTCCAGTGTGCTGATATTTCAGTTCTCTGATTTCCCAGATTTCTGTTTCATAGCCTGCCTGCTCAAAAGCGGTTTGGAATACTTTGAACTCCTCAGTGGTGCCGCTTTCCATAAAGTCGGTAATAACTATAAAGGGTTTTTCTTGTGAGCCTGAGCTTGATAGGTATATTTTTTTAAAAGCCTTAACCCAGGAATGGAACAATTCAAAGCCAGTAAGATCCCAGTTTTTCGACATCTCTTGCCAAGCCGGTGTTGTTTTTAGAGCGTTTCTGATTTCTCTATCCCTATTCATGGAGCTCGCTCCGTCAGCGTTAAATTCGCAGAAGGTGAAATCAAAATTATCTTCATTAAAAAACAGATCCAGTCTGGCTAAGGGCAGGGGAGAGGGGTAGGGAGAAGGAAGCAAGAGCCATTCTTCCAATTCCTTGGGGAAAGGAAAGAGACGACGGTAAGAGGGATCTTGTTGGTAAGCGTCTATTATTTTCCCTAAAATATTATAGGTCATTTTCCCGAGGGAAGATAAACAGGCAAAGGCTTCAGGTGTATATATTTTAGGCATGTAAAGAAAATCCACTGGTTCACCATGGCTGTAAGCGGTGGATTTTTCAATATATTCTTTCGCTTCTTGCCAGCCTTTAAGATTGCTGCCAATATCAGTTTCGATTAGGCCTTGATATTCTTTATTTAACTGAGCTATAGTTACATTTTTTTCTTTCATTATAGATTAAAATACTCCTTAGCTGCCTGAGCCAAAGTTTCTTTTTTCTCTACCAAAGCAGCTAATGGTGCCAGATAGACTCTTTCATCTTGATCTAAGCCAGCCTCAGCAAAGGTCAGCAAGGTATTTAAGATGGTTTGAGGTGAGGAACCGTAAACTTCGGCTTGGTAGCCTTTTTCTATCAAATTATTTTTGGCTTCTTTTATCTCCGTTGCTTCGTGTTGGAGTGCTATGGTATAGAAACGGTCTTTATTGCTGTCACTATAAAATAATCCCTTGATCAAAGCGGCGTAGGAAATGGCAAAGGGCATATCCATGCTGTCCGCCATACGGATTTCCAGGAAATTTTTAAGGCGGACATCGGGAAAGAACATGGATAATATATGTTCAATATCAGCTTCAGTCATTTCTTGGGAGGTGTATAAGTCCTTAACCGTGGTTTCAGCGGTATAGCGCATATCATTACCGTCTAACGTCAAAATGCAGGGATGATTTAAAATAAAATCAGCGTAAGAATCAAAGCCCAGATTGGCGTCGAGACAAAAATCTGGGTTCACCGGCCGGGAAGAATCTACGTCGTTCCAGATCATAGTACGCGCCAAATATTTGTCATAGCGTTTTCCCTCAAATAGGGGTGTGTTATCAGTTAACAGTGCCAGTAAAGGACTTAGAAAATTAGCTGTTACATATATTTTGCGAAAATCCTCTTCATCACTGTAGTCTATGGAGACTTGAGTGGAGGCGGTGCCCCGCATCATGTTTATGCCGTGATTGCCTTTGGTTTTAAAATATAAATCCATAAGCTCGTAACGCTTTTTGGGGATTAATTGTATTTCTTCTACTTTTTTTCGGGGCTGATAACCGGTGTTAATAAGTTTATAACCATGTTTAGATAAAATTGGCGTAATAATGTTCGTAAATTTACGGTAGTTTTCCTTAATACCGTGAATGGTTCGGTGAGGCGCCAGGGATACTTCTAATTGAGCCCCGGGTTCTAAAGTTATAATCATATCATTGCCTTTAAGGCCAATTGTATGCCCTTCCGAAATTATAGTTTCTGAGAATTGCGGCGCTAATTCATTTAGAATTTTTTCTACGCCGTCATAATAACCTACGTTGTCACCATTATCGAGCCGCAGAATAAAATGTTCTATTTCTAAGCCTAATTTTTTTTCTTCTTTGGGCTTGGCTCCTGCCTGAAAATAGTTGATTAATTTAGCACGATTATTATTTATCATATTACGCCCCTTTTTGACAGATACGTTTCTTGATAAATTACAGCAAGCTGATAATGGAATTATCAGCTTGCTGCTTTTTATGATATCTCTTTAGCTAACTTTTTCTAATTTCCGTATTCTCTGTATGGTTTCCCAGAAGAGCTGACTTTGATTTTCCTCGTTAATAGCGTAGTAATTATTGATGAACTGCAAAGCACTTAGAGTCGTTAATG
>CAWVFN010000057.1:0-9865 GCA_963928475.1 Bacillota bacterium | reverse complement strand
ACGCTTTTCTACAATATTTAAAAAATTATTTTAAATATTCTTGTGATACATTTATAATACTGCCTGGTTGTAAATGTGAATTCAAATAATCGGCGGGATTTGAGCTTAGTACTCGGAAAATACACATTTTCCCCGGCGATACAGGATAGCAAAGAAGCTTTCTTTGACCGTAAGTTATTTCTTGTAGGTGCGGGAAATCGGAATTTTCGTTTATAACCATTTTTTCCGGCATAATAGTCCAGATCATTAGTTTAACAGCCCCTCTCTATTTTCTATAAGCTGACGCAGTTTTTGAATAGCAGTGCCAAGACCGCCAACTTCATCGATGAGTCCGGAACGAACCGCGTCTTTGCCTATGGCTATCGTACCTATATCTTGGGCTAATTCCCCGGTTTTCATCATTGACTCCCTTAATTCATGCTCGCTTATTTTGGAGTTTGCGACAATAAAATTAATAACCCTGTCCTGCATTTTCTGAAAATAGTCAAAACTTTGCTGGACTCCTATAACCATACCGGTTAAACGTATAGGGTGTAATATCATAGTTGCAGTGGGGACAATGAAAGAATACTCTGCCGCCACGGCGATAGGTACACCTATGCTGTGTCCGCCTCCCAAGACCAATGATACAGTAGGTTTTGACATTGTGCTTATCATCTCAGCTATTGCTAAGCCAGCTTCAACGTCACCGCCAACAGTATTTAGGAGAAATAATAGCCCTTTAATATCCTCGGATTGCTCTGCTGCCACAAGTTGGGGCATAATGTGTTCATAACGGGTCGTCTTATTTTGTGGCGCCATAATAATATGACCTTCTATTTGGCCTATTATATTTATCACATGGATATCACTTTTAACTTCGGGGATACTAAGCTGTCCGAATTCGTTAATATTATTCATTTCATTGGTATTGTTTTGTGGTTCTTCATTGTCAGCTTTTAGACTTTTATTAAAATATTTACCCATAATACCTCCAATAATAATTTTTATTTTTATTATTGGCAAAATAAAAATAAAAATGCGTGTCTTTTTACTACTTGATAAAAACCTTGTAAAAGTATATAATTAATTAGTTAATAAACGGCTAATTTGTATAGATGGAGAGTAAAAATGGCTCAGAAAAAAACTGCGGCTAAAAAAACAAATAAAAACCGTGTTGCCAGCGGTAAGAAGACAGGGACAGCTAAAAAAAATAAGACCATTGATCCGGTAAAACGTGAGCTTTACGTTATGGCTTATGCCGCTGTGGCGATTATACTGTTAATGATATTTATTTTATTCCGTCCCGGAGACAATATTGGTGGTATAGGTGTAGCGGGCCTTTATCTGTCTAATTTATTTGCTTTGCTCTTTGGCAAGGGACGCTATGTTTTACCCTTTCTTTTATTAGCCTTTGCCTTCTTTAATTGGCAGAAAAGCAAAGCGGATTTTCCTTATAAACGCTGCTGTGTTTTTTCTTTAATATTATTTGTGGCCATTATTACTTTTATGAATATAGATCAAACTCCAGCTGGTTTTGGTCCTTACATGGCTGAGGCCGCTTCTGGTACTATGGGTGGAGTCGTAGGAGGCCTTTTTTCTTTTATACTTTTAATCTTTTTTGGCGAGGCGGTATCAGTCGCTATTCTGATATTTATAATACTTGCTTCCTTTGTGGCTGTTACAGGTTTATCTTTTCTTAATTTCGTGGAAAAAACAGGCAAGGGTGTGGGTAAAGCGGCAGATCGCAGTGTTAAGGTTATAAATAAAGCAGTGCAGGAAAAGCGCAAAAAAATTATACGGGAAGCAGAAGCTGAAATTGTCGAACAGGATGATGCTGGTGATTCCAATGATACTGATGATATATCATTAGTCAGTGCTGACATGGAGGACGATATAACTTCTCCTTTAGGTGGTGTTAAGGAAAAACCCATGAATTTATTGATAGGACCCGAAAAGGAGCCTGTACCGGAAAATGTAGACTATTTAGAATTTCCCCAGATACCACAGGCTGATGACATATCTTTGGCTGTTCCTGGTGAGTACGAGCCTAATGACGGGTATATAGATAATAAGCTTGATATTCTGACGTATAAAAATAACGATGCAGATACAGAATCTGATACGGAAAAGGATAACTTAGCAGACCCGGCACCGCCGTTGGTGAATGCAGCCAAATATATTTTGCCTAAGACCTCCCTTTTACCTAAGGCAGCGGCAGGCAACAGTAAAAAGGCTGTTAAAGATATAAGCGCTAGTGTGGATATTCTGGAGAAAACCTTAGCCAGCTTTGGTGTGAACGCCAAAGTTACAGAGGTTACTTATGGTCCGTCCTTGACCAGATATGAAGTACAGCCTGGTCCTGGTGTGAAAGTGGCTAAAATAGTAAATTTAGCTGATGATATAGCTTTACAGTTAGCTGCTACTGGCATACGCATGGAAGCACCGGTACCTGGCAAAAGCGTTATAGGTATTGAGGTGCCCAGGGCGGAAAAAGCTATGGTTTCCTTTAGGGATATAATAGAAAATTCCTCCTTTTTTAAAATGAATTCAAATCTCAGTTGTGCCTTTGGCAAGGATATTACTGGTAAACCAGTAATTGGTGATTTGGCGGAAATGCCTCATTTGCTGATTGCTGGTACCACTGGTTCTGGTAAAAGTGTTTGTGTAAACACGATTATATGCAGTATTCTCTTTAAGGCAACTCCCGATGAGGTTAAGTTTATCATGATAGATCCCAAACAAGTTGAATTCGTGGTCTATGAAGGATTACCTCATCTTATAACGCCTGTGGTTACTGATCCTAAAAAAGCGGCTGGTTCCTTAAAGTGGGTACTTAGGGAGATGGAAAACAGGTATACTCTTTTTAATCAAAATAAAGTGAGAAATCTAGAGGGTTACAATAATTTAGTTGGCGATGATGGTGAGAAATTACCGCGTATAGTTGTGTTTATAGACGAGTTAGCAGACTTGATGATGGTAGCCGCTAAAGATGTGGAAGACGCTATTTGCCGTTTGGCGCAGAAAGCAAGAGCGGCGGGTATTCACTTGGTAGTAGCTACTCAGCGCCCCTCTGTTGATGTAATTACAGGTCTAATCAAGGCTAATATGCCCTCAAGAATAGCTCTTTCTGTTTCTTCACAGACTGATTCGCGTACCATACTTGATATGGGAGGTGCGGAGAAACTGATGGGTAAAGGTGACATGCTTTATTTCCCTGTTGGCATGGCCAAACCTCTAAGGGTTCAGGGCGCTTATTTAGATGAACGTATCATAAAGCCTATTGTTGAGCATTGTAAAAATCTTAGCGAACCGGAATATATTGACGGCGTGGCTCAATCTGTAGAGTCTACGGAAACCCAGGATGGTATTGAAGATCCCTTATTTTATGATGCCGCCAAATCAGTTATAAATGCCGGCAAAGCTTCTACCTCTATGTTACAGCGGCGTTTTCGTATCGGTTATAACCGGGCGGCACGTCTTATTGAGGAACTGCAGGACAGGGGTATAGTCGGTCCGGCTGACGGTGCTAAACCCAGAGTAGTTCTAATGTCCATAGAAGCTTTTGAGGCTCAGTATAGTAATAGTGGTACGGAGCAAACATTATTTGATGATTAATTAATAAATTTAGGAGGTTATTCGGTGGGCAGAATAGGAATGATGTTCCAGGAAGCCAGAACAGAACAGGGTTTTACTTTAGGCGAAGTTGCCGAGGCTTTAAATATAGATGTTCGTTATATTTTCGACCTGGAGGATGAGGATTATGACGATATGCCGGGCAAAACCTTTGTGATTGGCTACGCTAAGTCTTACGCTAAGTTTTTGGGTTTAAATTCTAAAAGAATAACTGAGGCCATTGCCAAGGAAATAGGCTATGATGTTACAGCATCTCGGGGAGACGGTATGGAACAGGAACTATTCGGTGAAAATGAGATGCTTGTTAATCGCCGCCGGGAGATAGAAAATTTTAAAAAGCGTTCTCAAAAGAACAGACAATATATGCTGGGTATAATTGTAGTACTTTTAGTTTTATGTCTGCTGTCATTTTTAGGTACGCGAACTTGGATATGATAGTGATAAGGAGTTAAAGTGTCGTACAAAATAGCATTATGTAGTTTAGGCTGCGCTAAAAATTTAGTAGACAGCGAGAGGATTCTTGGTATTTTAAAAAATCGCGGTTATTGTTTAACTAATGATTTTTCCGAGGCTGATATTATAATAGTCAATACCTGCGGTTTTATAGAAGCCGCTAAAAAAGAGAGTATTGACGCTATAATAGAATACAGCGCCTATAAAAAAAATCATTGCCGTTTTCTGGTTGTTACAGGCTGCTTGGTGCAGAAATATAAAAATGAGTTAAGAACTGAAATTCCAGAAGTTGATTTATGGCTTGGCACCTTGGACTTTGAGTCTATCGGTGAAAAACTTGACCACATGTTGCCGAACACGGAAAAGCCTGCTGTTAAGGAAATGGCCTTGGCAAGACAGCTGAGCACACCGTCGCATTGGGCTTATGTTAAAATAGCTGAAGGCTGTGACAATACCTGTACGTTTTGTGTCATACCTCAAATGCGCGGGCCTTACAGGAGCCGTTCTATAGAGGACATAGTCAAGGAAGTAAAAATACTGATAAGTCTGGGAGTTAAAGAAATAATACTATTAGCCCAGGATACTACGGTTTATGGTAAGGATATATATGGCAGACCGGCTCTTAAAGATCTGCTGCGGGTTTTAAGCCAAGAAGATTTAAAACGTATACGACTTATGTATAGTTACCCCCAAAGGATAGACAGAGAACTTTTGGAACTAATGGCCAGTGAAGAAAAAATATGTTCTTATTTAGATATACCTATGCAGCATTCTGAAGATAAAATTCTCAAAGCTATGGGTCGTCCCGAGCGCAAAGAGAAGTTAAAAAACTTATTAGCGCTAATCAGGGAAATAGACCATGATTTTGTCGTTAGAACTACTTTTATTGTAGGTTTTCCCGGAGAGACTCAAGAAGATTTTGACAATCTTTGCGATTTTGTGGAAGAGGCTAAAATGGATTGGGTTGGTGTTTTTTCTTATTCACGGGAAGATGATACCATTGCCGCTGGATTGCCGGATCAAATAGATGAAGAAGTAAAAGAAAACCGGCGTGAGTATCTAATGGCTCTTTTAAGCCGTTGTTCAGCTCAGGTTTTAGAAAAATGGCTGGGTAGAACATTACCTGTAATTATAGAAGGAAAAACTGAATCCAATGGGGAATATTCTTATTATGGCAGAACTTCATTTCAGGGACCAGAAGTGGATGGTCTAACTTATGTTAAAAGCGATAAAAAGGACTTAAATCCCGGTGATGAAATAAATGTTACTATTGTGGCCACTGATGTATATGATTTGATGGGAGAAGAAATATGAATAAAAACAGTAGATTAGAAGATTTAAAAATTCCCTTTGGCTTAAATCTGCCAAACGCTATTACCCTGGTGCGTATGTTAATGATCCCCATTATCATGCTGTTCCTGTTGGTGGATATACCGGGAGGCAATATGATAGCTACTATTATTTTCTTAGTAGCAAGCTGTACAGATGGACTTGACGGACACTATGCCAGATCTTTAAATATGGTTACTACTTTAGGCAAATTTCTCGACCCCTTAGCTGATAAATTGTTGATTATAGCCACCTTGAGCTGCCTTGTTTCATTAGATAGGGTAGGGGTAGTAGCTGTCATCATTATCATAGCCAGGGAATTGATGGTAACTGGCTTACGCGCCATTGCGGCTGATGCTGGTGTTGTTATTGCCGCGTCTTATTTTGGCAAGGTAAAAACCGTAAGTCAGATAATAGCTGTGACTTATGTGTTGCTGGCAGGAACAATTACGGTATTGCCTCTTTGGATAGGAACCGTGCTTATCTGGATAGCTGTAGTATTTACTTTACTTTCCGGCTATGATTATTTTGTAAAGAGCAGGAGTTTGTTACATGGCTGATAATGTAAGTGTTATGGCAGACATGACAGATTTAGCCGAAAAAGTATGCGGTGAACTTCTTAGGAAAAAATATACTATAGCTACGGCTGAATCTTGTACCGGTGGTTTAGTGGCAAAAACAATTACGGACCATCCTGGAATTTCTCAGATTTTTGGTTATGGTGTAGTGACATATAGCAATGATGCTAAAATGAGGCTTCTGCAAGTAAAAAAAGAGACCTTAGATAGTGTAGGTGCTGTTAGTCAGGAGACCGCCGCTGAAATGGCTGCTGGCTTAAAAGAGCTAAGCGGCGCGGATTTTGCTTTATCAATTACAGGTATTGCTGGCCCTGGCGGCGGCAGTAAGGAGAAACCGGTAGGACTTGTGTATATAGGTTTAGAATTTCCTGAAGGCAATGCTGTGGGCAAATATCTTTTTGAGGGCAGCAGAGATGTGATTCGGGCGAAAACAGCTGAAGCGGCATTCAGCATGATTGATGATGTCCTGAGAAAATTATAATATTATTGAATGGAGAAGCTAATGGATACTAACAGTAAAAAAGAAGCCTTAGAGGCTGCAATGAGTCAGATAGAGAAACAGTTTGGCAAAGGGGCTATCATGCGCTTAGGCGACGCCGCTAAGATGAATATCGATGTTATTCCTACGGGAATTCTTTCTTTAGATGTCGCTTTAGGTGTTGGCGGTGTTCCCAGAGGCCGTATAATTGAGATATTTGGGCCTGAGTCTTCAGGCAAGACTACCGTAGCTTTACATATTATTTCTGAAGCGCAGAAAATGGGTGGTACGGCTGCTTTTATTGATGCGGAACACGCTTTAGATCCTCAATATGCCGCCAGATTAGGCGTTAATATTAATGATTTACTGATCTCCCAGCCTGATATGGGTGAACAGGCATTGGAAATAGCCGAGGCTTTAGTTCGCAGCAATTCAGTTGATATTATAGTTGTGGATTCAGTAGCGGCCTTGGTGCCCAGAGCTGAGCTTGAGGGCGATATGGGTGATAGTCATATGGGTGTGCAGGCTCGTTTGATGTCACAGGCTTTGCGAAAACTCACTGGTATAGTAGGAAAAACTAAATGTACTGTTATATTTATTAATCAGATACGTGATAAGATCGGCGTAGTTTATGGTAATCCCGAAACAACTACTGGCGGTCGTGCCTTAAAGTTTTACTCCTCTTTACGTATAGATATCCGTAAAAGTGAGTCAATAAAATCAGGTTCTGAAATTATCGGCAATAGAACTAAGGCTAAAATTGTGAAAAATAAAGTTGCTCCTCCCTTTAAGGTGGCTGAGTTTGACATGATTTTTGGTGAAGGCGTATCTAAAGAGGGCAGTTTATTAGATGTGGCTGTAAATTTAGGCATTATAAAGAAGAGTGGTGCCTGGTTCTCTTATAACGAGGAAAGAATCGGTCAGGGACGTGAAAACGCTAAAAAATATTTGCAAGAAAATGAAAATGTTTATAATGAGGTAGAAGAAAAAGTCAAGGTTGGATTGAGTAACAAGGATGTATCCTCTTTTGGTATTGAAGATAAAGAGGATGAACCAGAACATGAATGATGAACTATAGGAAAAAGACTAAATTACCAAACCCTGTCAATTATAGTCTTTGGCGGCTTAATTATGGCTCTAAAAGCGAGAAAAAAATGTTGGACGCTTTAATAAAGCGTGGTTTTAGTGAGGAGATAGCTGTTGAAACTGTTGCCTCACTAAAAAATTGGGGCTATATAGACGATGAACGTCATAAAGAATATATTATTCATAAAAGAAAATCCAATAATCCTAAGGGCCGATCCTTTGTTTACCGTGAATTGTGGGATGACGGTATAGAGAATCTTGATGACTTGTCTGAACTCTATACCGATGAGGAAGAACAGGAAATAATTAAAAAATTATTGGCTCAGTGGGAAAAAAAAGAGTCTCTATCGCCAGGAAATAAAGATAAGTATTTTTTAAGATTGGCAAGGCGGGGATTCGCTAAATCTAACATCTTATTGGTTATTGAACGCCGCCTTGGGGAAATAGAAATATTTTCTTGACAATCGGTGGAAAACTATATAAAATTATAGTAACGAAGTTTTTTCAGCTGTTTTGCAGCTTTAGTGATATATTTGGTTATACCGCATTTGAATTGGGATAATTTTCAGATAAATTATTTTAATTTAATATTTTTTTATTGGGTATTTCCCGTTCTGTGTATGAAATGCCATATATCACCATTTGCTTTGCCAGTAGAAAAAGCCAAGTTGTACTTGGCTTTTTACTTTTTATGGAGGGATTTATAATAATGTACAATAATCTGTTAATATTTATCATCGCTTTGGTGGTAGTGGCTTTGGCGGGTTTTTTGATCGGTTATTTTATAAGAAAACGTATTGCTGAAGCACAGATCTCCTCGGCTGAAGAGGCCACTAAGAAAATTTTAGAGGATGCATATAAGGAAGCAGACGCAAAAAAGAGAGAAGCTTTAGTTGAAGCTAAAGAAGAAATTCTCAAAATGAAAAATGATAGCGAGAAGGAAGCAAAGGAACGGCGAAACGAAGTTACAAAGTTAGAACATAGGGTACTGCAAAAAGAAGAAAATTTAGATAAGAAGATGGAAAACCTGGAGCATAAGGAAAACCATCTTAATAAAAAAGAACAGCAGATTCAGGCTAAGTTAGAGGAAGTAGCCGCTCTTGACGCTAAGAAACAAGAGGAATTGGAAAAAATCAGCGGACTTTCCGTTGATGAAGCCAAAGAAATATTATTAGCCGGCGTAGAGGAAGAAGTTAAATATGACGCGGCTATGATGATTAAGGAAATTGAAACCGAAGCTAAGGAAAATGCAGAAAGAACGGCTCGGGAAATAGTAGCTCAGGCTATACAGCGTGTAGCGGCGGATCATGCCTCAGAAACTACTGTTTCTGTTGTAGATTTGCCTAATGATGAAATGAAAGGCCGTATAATAGGGAGAGAAGGCCGGAATATACGTACTTTAGAAACACTTACCGGCATAGATTTAATTATTGACGATACGCCTGAAGCCGTAATTATTTCCGGATTTGATCCCGTCCGCAGAGAGGTGGCGCGTATCGCTTTAGAAAAACTGATCCAGGATGGCAGAATTCATCCGGCACGCATTGAGGAAATGGTGGAAAAAGCCCAAAAAGAAGTCGATCATAAGATTAAGGAAGAAGGGGAACAGGCTACCTTTAATGTCGGAGTGCACGGCATTCATCCTGAATTAATAAAAACTTTGGGTCGTTTGCGTTACCGCACAAGTTATGGTCAGAATGTCCTAAAACACTCTATCGAAGTTGCGCATTTAGCTGGTGTTATGGCAGGAGAGTTGGGTTTGGATATTACCCTGGCAAAGAGAGCCGGTTTGCTTCATGACTTAGGTAAAGCTATTGACAGAGAAATGGAAGGTCAGCACGCTTCTCTCGGTGCTGATTTGGCTAAAAAGTATGGTGAAAGTAAGAAAGTCGTTAACGCTATTGCCGCACATCACGGTGATACCGATCCCATCACTGTAGAGGCTGTTTTGATCCAGGCCGCTGACGCAATCTCCGCTGCTCGTCCTGGCGCGCGCCGTGAAACTCTGGAAACATATATTAAACGTCTGGAACAACTGGAAGAAATAGCCGAGTCCTTTGATGGTGTAGAAAAGAGTTTTGCTATACAGGCTGGCCGTGAGGTAAGAATAATCGTTAAACCCGATAAGATCGATGATGTTATGTCCTATAGCCTGGCTCGTGACATAGTTAAACGTATATCTACTGAAATGGAGTATCCCGGACAGATTAAAGTAGTGGTTATTAGGGAAACAAGAGCTGTTGACTACGCTAAATAATAGATAAATAAACCGGCAAAGTTCTCTTTGTCGGTTTAAAAATATATGAGGAAGTGACTGAGTGGAGTT
>CAWVFN010000056.1:0-5081 GCA_963928475.1 Bacillota bacterium | reverse complement strand
ATAGAATTTGAGGTAATGCGGGACAGCGCCGGAAACTCTGTAACCGTTTGCAGTATGGAAAATATGGATCCTGTTGGTATTCATACCGGCGACAGCATAGTTATTGCCCCGGCGGTTACACTGTCCGATAAAGAGTACCAAATGTTAAGAAGCGCTGCTTTAAACATAGTAAATGCCTTGAAGGTCAATGGCGGCTGCAACTGTCAGTTTGCTCTCAACCCTGATTCTTTTGAGTATGCTGTTATTGAGGTTAATCCCAGGGTATCCCGTTCCTCGGCATTAGCCAGTAAAGCAACAGGTTATCCTATTGCCAAAACTGCGGCTCTGGTAGCTATTGGTTATAATCTGGATGAGATTAAAAATGAGATAACCGGTAAAACTTATGCTGAGTTTGAGCCTACCATAGATTATGTGGTACTAAAGATGCCTCGCTGGCCGTTTGATAAGTTTGTGTATGCTAAACGTACTTTAGGTACACAGATGAAAGCTACCGGTGAGGTCATGTCCATAGCTCCTAATTTTGAACAGGCTCTTATGAAGTCTATACGCGGTGCCGAGATTGGCCAGACTACTTTACGTATGGAAAAAATGGCGGAACTCGGTGATGATGAGCTGAGGCAGTTAGCTACAGAACCTACTGATGAAAGACTTTTCGCTATTTATGAGTGTATTTGCCGTGATGTACCTATTGAGGAAATACACACTTGGAATAAGATAGATATTTGGTTCCTGGCTAAATTAGTCAATATCCGGGAAATGGAATTAGAGTTAAGCCAGGGCGTTTTAGATAATGAACTTTACAAGGAAGCTAAGAAACTTGGTTTCCTCGATAAGGATATTGAGTTATTAAGTGGACAGAAAATAGAAAAGCCTCTGGTAGCTTCCTATAAGATGGTCGATACCTGTGCTGGGGAATTCGCAGCAGAAACACCTTATTTTTACAGTACCTTTGATGAGGAAAATGAGGCGGAAGCCTTTATCGCTGAGCATGATACTGGCAAAAAGCGGGTGGTTGTATTTGGCTCCGGCCCCATACGCATAGGACAAGGAATAGAATTTGACTATGCTTCAGTCCATTGTGTTTGGACATTGAAAGAAGCTGGTTACGAGGTTATTTTGGTTAATAATAACCCGGAAACCGTTTCTACGGACTTTAATACAGCGGACAGGCTTTATTTTGAGCCCCTTACGCCAGAGGATACCGCCCATGTTTTGGCTACGGAAAAGCCTTATGGTGTAGTAGTGGCGTTTGGCGGTCAAACCGCTATCAAACTTACTAAATCTTTGCAGGAGGCTGGTGAAAATATTTTAGGTACTCAGGCCGATAGTATTGACATAGCTGAAGACAGGGAACGCTTTGATGAGATTTTGGAAGAATATGGTTTGCGGCGTCCCAAGGGAGAAACTGTTTTCACCACTGATGAAGCTTTAGCGGCGGCTAACCGTTTGGGATATCCGGTGCTTATGCGTCCTTCCTATGTTTTAGGCGGTCAGAATATGATCATTGCTTTTAACGATGAGGACATAGAAGAATATATGCACATTATTTTGGATCAGGGTATTGAGAATCCCGTACTTATAGACGCTTATCTCATGGGTATAGAAGTGGAAGTAGACGTAATTTGTGATGGTGAGGATATCCTGGTTCCTGGTATAATGGAGCATATTGAAAGAGCCGGGGTACATTCTGGTGACTCAATTGCCGCTTATCCTTCCTTTAATATTAATGGTCCCCTGATTGAAAAACTTATTGAAGCTTCCCGCAAGATAGCTATGGGTTTGCAGACAAGGGGTTTGCTTAATATTCAATTTGTGATTTATGCCAATGATATCTATGTAATTGAGGCTAATCCTCGTTCTTCCCGTACAGTGCCTTATATTTCCAAAGTTACGGGTTTACCCGTAGTAGATATAGCCACCAGGGCTATGCTGGGTGAAAAGTTAAAGGATATGGGCTATGGCACGGGTCTGTATCGTTCAGTTCCTTACTTTGCCGTTAAGGTTCCTGTATTTTCCTTTGAGAAATTGGCTGATTTAGATACCCAGTTAGGTCCGGAAATGAAGTCTACCGGCGAGGTGCTGGGTATAGGCCGCACTTTAAACGAAGCTTTATACAAAGGTTTAGTAGCGGCTGGTTACAATATGGATAAAAAAGGCGGCGTCCTTATTACTGTTAAGAATGCGGATAAAGGTGATATGGTTGACGTGGCTCGAAAGTTTTATGACAGTGGTTTTACTCTCTATGCTACCGGCGGCACGGCTCAGGCTATTTTTTCTGAGGGTATGGATGTTACCACGGTGCCGAAAATCCAGGAAGGCCCTGGTCTTTTAGAGCTTTTGGAAAGCGGTAAAATAACCTATGTTATTTCCACCTCTAAAAAAGGCCGTTTACCGGCTCGTGACAGTGTAAAGATTCGTCGTAAGGCTGTGGAACGTGCGATACCATGTCTTACTTCTATGGATACAGCTAATGCCCTGATCGATAGTTTGAATAGCCGCTATTCCCAACAGAGCATGGAATTGGTTGATATTAACCGTTTGCGGGATAAAAAAGAAAAACTGCCGTTTGTGAAAATGAGAGGCTGCAATAATGACTATATTTATTTCGATTGTTTTGAACGGGAAATTGTGGCGCCTGGTTCTATTGCTGTGGCTCTTTCTAACAGGCACACAGGCATAGGCAGTGACGGACTTATTCTCATAGGCAAATCAGAGACAGCTGACGCGAAGATGTTGATGTACAATGCCGACGGTACAGAAGGGTATATTTGCGGCAATGCTTTGCGCTGTGTAGCTAAATATCTTTATGAGAGCAATATTGTTCCCAAAGAAGAGATGGTTATTGAAACGGGAAGCGGTAACCGCAAGGCTAAGCTTTATCCCCGAGACGGTGAGGTCAGCAGTGTTACCGTGGATATGGGTCCCGCTATATTGTCACCATCTTTAGTGCCTGTTAATTTACCAGGGGAAAGCGTTATTGACCGTCCTCAGGAAATTGCCGGCGGTAATTATAATATTACCTGTGTTTCCATGGGTAATCCCCACTGTGTGGTATTCACTGATAATATTCAGATTTTGGATCTGGGAAAAATAGGTCCCCAGTTTGAGCATGATCCTATCTTTCCTCAGAGAGTGAATACGGAATTTGTTTCCGTACTTGGTCCTAATACTTTGCGTATGCGGGTTTGGGAGCGGGGTACCGGTGAAACCTGGTCCTGTGGCAGTGGCGCTTGTGCCGCTGCTGTAGCCGCGGTCTTAAACGGCTACTGCAAAAAGGACAGCGATATTACCGTTAAGCTAAAAGGCGGTGATTTAGTAATCCGCTATACTGATGAGGGCGTTTATATGACTGGTGACGCCAAAATGGATTACTTCGGTTATGTGGAACTTTGATCAAAAAGTAAAAGTTAAAGGAGAAACGCTAAAAGCGTTTCTCCTTTTTATTTAGGTTTATTAAGAACTTATTGTAAATAATATTATCACGGTTTAATGTTGACATGGATTAATTCGTCTTTGACTTCTTTACCGTCTTTGTCCATACAGGTAAGTTTGATTTTACAATCCATAGCCTCATCCCCGGCCTGACCTTCTGGAATTGTATAGTTGATATCAGTTGTGAATTCATGGCTTACATCTGCTACCAGGGCTTTGCCTTCACCTATGACACTTTCATCATCTAAGACCATGGTAATTTTAATTTCTGTAACATCTCCTTCTACCGAGCCGCTGACAGTGGCTTTACCGCCGCTTACTTCGCTGTCTTCTTCTGGTGAAGTTACTGTTACTTTGATATTTTCGTTAGTATTTGTATTTGTGGTACTATCACTGTTTGGTTCGTTGGTGTCTTCAGTCCCGTTAGCGGCGGTTGTGTCTTTTTGTTCCGTTGTGGTATCGTCCTGGGTGGCGTCACTGTTATTGCCGCAGGCAGCTAAAACTGTAAGGGAAAGGGCAAAAACAAGGATAAATAATAAGGAAAAAAATTTTTTTGTTTTCATGAAGATCCTCCTAAACTTTTTTCTTAGTATAGGCATTTCAAGAAAAAATATACAGTTTTCCCTAATTTAGCTTGGAAAAATTTCTTTTAGTCATAATAAAAGAGCGGCCTGTTTGCAAAGAGGCCGCTCTTAAGCTGGATCGTATTGAAAATTATTTCAGGAAACCCTGAAGGATAGTATTTTCCGCTTCTTCCTCTGTTAGTCCCAGGGACATAAGCTTTAACATTTGATCTCCGGCTATTTTGCCGATAGCAGCTTCATGTATAAGCTGGGCGTCGCTGTGGTGAGCGGAAATTTGTGGTATGGACTGAACAACAGCATTGTCCATGATAATAGAATCGCATTGAATATGTCCTCTGCAGCTGTTTCTGCCTATGAGATTCATGTGGAACTGTTGCTGGGAATTGTTTTTCGCTACTGAACGTGATATTATTCTGGCACTTGAATCTGCCCCTTTAAGGTCTACGTCAATAATGGAATCGGCTTTTTGATCTCCTTCTGTCATCAAACGCTCGGTGACGATTAGTCTTGCTCCATCGGCTAATTCCACTTGGGTATCTCTTACAGTGTCATCGACACCGCTGATTTGAATCATTTCTATTTCTACCTGGGCATTAGCTTCAATATGTAATTTAGTTGTAGGGTTTAGTACCTTTTTACCGGTACCGCTGCCTTCACCGTAATGTTTTTCCACATATTTTACTTTCGCGCCTCTGCCGATAAAGAATTCGTGAATCCCGTTATGCCCCGTTTCAGAGCCGCAGTCGTTATGAATACCGCAGCCCGCCACGATTAATATATCCGCTCCGGCGCCAATATTAAAGGTATTATAAACCACATCGTGCATGCCATCGGCACTGAGTATAACGGGTATATGTACTTGTTCACCGATGGTGTAGGGAGCTACATTAATATCAATGCCAGGCTTGTCCGTTTTATTGACAATTTCAATATTCTTAGTACTGCGTCTGCCGGCTCCCTCGCCGTTTTTTCTGATATTATATGCTCCTGTAGGTATATCCTGTAAATCAGCGACAGCCTTAAGCAGTCCTTTATCAATAATATCTAACATTATAACGCACCTCC
>CAWVFN010000055.1:0-10110 GCA_963928475.1 Bacillota bacterium | reverse complement strand
GTTGTAGATATTTTTGAATGACCTAATAAATATTTTGCGTAATGCGGTTCAATTCCTTTTTTAATTATTGTTGTTGCGTATGTCCTTCTGCAACAGTGCGGCGGTAAACACCTTACTGATTCTAAATTTTTACCTTTTAAATACTCGTTAAGAAGTTTAAAAAAATCGTTATATTTTTTCCTAAAAGTAATTTGTTTAATAAAATCGTTATTTACCTCTAAAATCGGACGCACACCGCCAATATATCTTGAAGTAAGCAGCCTTTGTGTCAAACATTGGAATACTTCGTTATTAATGGGAATTTTTCTTATTGAATTCTTGGTTTTTGGAGAGCCGGGTTCCCACTGACTGTTGGAAACCTTCGTCATTGCTTTTGTGACAGATAAATAATATTGCTCACCATCTTTTATTACACTTTCATTTGTCAAAGCGCAAATTTCCTGAGTGCGTAAGCCGGTGTTTATCATTATGAAAATTATGTCTCCAAAGTTAAATAATTTATAATATTCTCTTATGCACTCTATTTCATAGTCGTTAAACGAATCACGGCTTGTCGTGGTTTCATTGCTGTTGCCGCCTTGGGTAAATTCTTTTGGAATGACAATTTTAGTTATTGGGTTTCTGACAATAATCTGATTGATTTCAGCAAAACGCATAACAGAATTTAAGAATACCTTAGTGCTTATTATATAGGATTTCTCGTAGCCACTCTTAACCATTTGGTCAATAATCATTTGGAAATGGCTGTTCCTCAAGCTTCTTACAGAAATGTTTAAAGTATTTTCACCGGACAATCTCCTAACAAGACGCGCATTACTTTGACATGTTATGAAAGTCGATGTTTGAACAGTGTTTTTTTCTCATTTAACCATAGGTCTATAAGTTGTGAAAAGTTAATTTCACAAGCTGAAATATCCACTAAGGAATACTCATTTTTGGTCTTTTCAATCCATTCTAACGCCTCTTTTTTTAGGGCAAGTGTTTTTGACCGGCGTATCTGTTTTCCCGTTTCTAGGTCATACCCCACAGTAACCGTGGCTTTCCATTTCCCCCCTTTCGTCTTAACAATACTTCCGCTATCTCTCTTGTTCATTCTTGCTCACCTCCTATATTTGTATTATTTATTCCAAACTACCACTATAGCGGTGGTTGTTTTGCACACCTTGAATATTGTGTTATAATAGAAAAAGAGTACAAATACTCTACACTCTATCTCTCTTATTTTTTTCTTATATCACTCGATACACCCTGCTTGGGCAAAGTCCAAAGCAGGGTGTTTCTTTTTTACCAAAATACTTCGCTCCGAGGGGGATTTTTTATTGACAATTACATGGTCCGCTTATCACCTACTTGACTAATTAAAGCCGCCTGTAAAACCTGTGAGAAATTTATATCCTTTTCCAAAGCTGCGGCATTTAGCCAGGCAGGAAGTGTAACAGTCCGATTTACTGACTTATTCTCTTTCTCTAACCGAATAGCGGGCATAAACACGTCAACTAAAACAGCTCTTTCGTTTTCTTCTAATTCCACATCGCAAAGACTGGTTGGTTCCGGTATCTCGTCATTATCCATTTCCATACACCAAATATGACCGCCCAGGGCTTCTTTTGCCATTTTTAGGGATTCTGCGTCATCTGCTCCGCTTGTTGTACACCCTGGAAAATCTGGAAAGGTAACTGCTATATCATAGCCCTCTTCATAGGTAAAAACTGCCGGATACAAGTAACTATTTTTTTTTGCCATTTTATTTACTCCTCTCTGGTGGGTCATCTAAATGACAACCCCGATTGACTTTCTATGTTTTTTAGCGTTTTTGGCGGAATGTCCTTACAAGGGTGCTTTATGGTAACCTTACCTTTTTTAACAGGGTGCTTATAATGGTGGTGGCTGCCCTCTGTTGTTAGTAAGTACCAACCGTCCGCTTTTAGCATTTGTATAACTTCCCTCGATGAGTAGCTTTTCACTTTATCCCCTCCTGACAATATTATAATAACACATATAATAATATTTGTCAACATGCTACGGCAAATATTTTTATATTCGTTCCATTGCTTTCGGCTGTAGGTATCAAATCCTTAATATGTTGTGGGGTGACACTTTGGACACTCCTATATCCGTTTTCTATTGTGAACAACACCCTTGTCGATGTTGAGTTTCTTGGGTCATTAAGGTCATCGCAATAGTATGTATGAAAATATTTTTCGCCTACATTCAAATATACAGTTTTTAAATTTTTATCGTTGGGGTCTGTTATTCCACGTAACATAGTTCCCATGACTTCATAAAAGCTACCACAACTTTTGAACATTGCCCCTCTTTCCCATTCGGGGTAATACTCCATCAAGATATACAGCATTTCCACTTGTGCATTAAGCATTTTTGTATCAATATCTTCAAGTTCATCGTCGGTATAATCAAATTCATCATTATTGTCTTCGGAAGAAACATCAAAATCTGTTTCATATTATATAGTAACAAAAGCGAATGTCAATATTTATTCCCCTCTGACATCCGCTAATTTTATGCTATACAAATATATCCTTAATTATTTCTACTTTTTCTATATTTTTTTTCTTATCAGCATAAACCGCCGCCGCCCAAAAAGAGAACTCTGCATCTTCCAAATTATTTTCCCGCAGAAACATCTGGGCAGTACGAAAAATATGACCTTTTTTAACCTCGGTTATGCTTTCTAAGGGATAACCATAAGAATCACTGCTGCGGGTTTTTACCTCAATAAAGATTATTTCCCCGCCTCGAGACATTATTAAGTCTATTTCACCTCTTAGGGCTCTGTAATTTTTGGCAAGGAGTTTTAAACCTTCTTTCTCCAAAAAGCTACAAGCCGCTTTTTCACCTATCTTGCCTAATTCTTTATTAGAGAGAGACATAATTTACCTACTTTACCTTAAATGTTTTTCTATGAATAGGAGACAGACCCTCCTCCTTTATGGCCTGACGGTGTGCGGCGGTAGGATATCCTTTATGACGCGCGAAACCATACTGAGGATAAATTTTATCATAGGAAACCATCAGTCGATCTCTATGATTTTTCGCTAAAATACTGGCAGCCGCGATAGAAGCAGAAAGCGAGTCTCCTTTCTTTATAGGCAACTGTGGAATCTTAGACTGGGGCAAAGCAAAAGGGCCATCTACCAATAACGCCTCTGCCTTTATTTTCAAAGCCAAAGAAGCCAACAGCATAGCCTTTTTAGAGGCTTCCAGTATATTGATCTCGTCTATTTCCTCATTATCCACCTCAGCCAAAGCCCAAGCCAGAGCCTTAGTTTTGATCTCCCTTTCCAAAACCAAACGTTTTTTTTCACTTAATTTTTTAGAATCATTTAAACCCTCGATAATACAATGGGAGGGTAAAATCACGGCCGCGCCAATAACGGGACCAGCCAAAGGACCACGACCAGCCTCATCACAGCCAGCAATAAGGTAAATGTTCTGGTCATAGAACCTCTCCTCATAACTATACATGGCTAAAAGTCTTTCTCTTTCCCCTTGTTCCGTCATTGTACCTTACCAGGGCAGCTCCAGCATGAGCTTACCCATTTTTCCCTCTCTAAATTCCTTTAACAACATAATGTAGGCTTCCAGTTCACGTATGCCGCCGGCACGCACCATTCCCCGCTTAACAGCAATCATCTCTAACAGCTCCTCTGGATATTTGGGTAGTTCCTCAATTTTATAGCGTTCAGCAAATACCTGGGGTCTGTTATTGATCAACCAATTTAATAAATACCAACCACTTTCCTCTTCGGGACAGGCATCTTTGCTGATAGAACCAACTACTGCCAGCTTCATCGCGGCTTCCTGATCCTCTAATCTTGGCCAAAGTATACCAGGAGAGTCCAGAAGCTCCCAATTATCGCCTGAACGCACCCATTGCAAAGAACGAGTAAGGCCAGGTTTATTTCCCGTTTTTACCTTGTTAGAGCCTATCATACAATTAAGCAGCGCGCTTTTACCGGTATTGGGTATACCCACCATCATAACACGCAAAGGTCTTGGTAATCGCCCTCTGGCTTCTAAATAAGCATGGAGGTTTTTTATTTCTTGACCCATAACAGTGTTAAATTCCTTAAAGCCCTCTTTGTGTCTAGCAGCTACAAAAACAGCGGTAATACCCTTTTTGGCGTAATACGACAGCCATTTTTCCCTATCTGCTTTTTCTGTTAAATCCGCCTTGTTAATCACATATATGGTTCGTTTGCCGCCAACTATTTTTTTTAACTCTGGATTGCGGGAACTTTCCGGCAAACGGGCATCGCCTACTTCCAATATTATATCGCATAGAGCCGCCTGTTTTTTTACTTCCCTGCCAGCCTTAGCCATATGACCAGGATACCAATTTACAACTGTCATTCTTACCACCTGATTTTTAAAAGGGAGGCCGATACTCGACCTCCCTCGCTCTTTCCATTTTTAGCGTAATTCTTTAATTCTGGCAGCTTTACCTGTTCTTTCTCTCAAATAGTAAAGTTTAGCGCGTCTTACTTTACCATGACGGGAAATTTCAATCTTTTCCAGTTTGGGAGAATGTACCGGGAATGTTCTTTCCACGCCTACACCATAAGCTACTCTGCGTACGGTGAAGGTTTCAGTAAGTCCCTGGCCTTTTCTGGCTATAACAACGCCTTCGTACATCTGAATACGTTCTTTATCGCCTTCTTTAATTTTTACATGAACCTTAACAGTGTCACCAATGCGAAAGGCAGGGATGTCACTTTTCAGATAAGGCTGTTCTACTAATTCTACTAAATTCATAATAAAGTCTCCTTCCTGATTTGGTGTTCATACATGTCTTATTTCACATCAGAGGACCACCGCTTATACACAATGCCTAAAAATTATAACATACATTTTTTAAAAAAGCAAGCTTTTTTATCTTTATTCTTTAATCAATCTGTCTAATACAATAGATACCGCAGAACGTACAGATAAATGATTGTAATTACCCCTGCCCTCAATGGGTTTTAATACATAATCGGCCTTATCCAAGATCTCATCTGTTAAACCATGGCCAGTACCAAAAATCAACAAGTAATCCCTGTCATCTCTCTCTATCTTATCGCTCAGCACAGCATAATCTATAACCTTGGGCCGTAATTTAGCTGAGGTTCCCACTGTTAAAGGCTCTTGACCGCTTATTTCTTTGATCATAGCGGCAGCCTCAGCCAAAGAAGACGTTATTTCCACTTTGTCAAGGGCATATTTACGGTCAGGATTCATCTTGGAACCATGACCCTTTGTCCAATAGTCTATTAAATGCCTGACCAAATTCTGTTGTTCCTGACCCGGCTGAATTATAAAGTAACCCTTTACACCGTAAGTAGCGGAAAGTCTGGCAATATCATGAATGTCCAAATTTGTCACAGACGTAGCTATAGTATGACCTTTCGGATCTAAGACTGGATAGTGTACCAGAGCAACGTAAATATTACCGCGGCTACGGCTCTCGTTTTTCAAGGGTCTCAGGATATTCTTATCCTCCTGGCTGAGAGGAAGCTGCCGCAATAAATCAGGCCTATTGAGCCAGGTACGTTTCAAGCTCTCTGACCGGCGCCACTGGGCTATAACCTTATGATCACCGCAAAGCAGAACATCAGGAACTGACAAACCACGAAACTCCCGCGGCCTTGTATATTGCGGCTGTTCCAGCAGGCCTTCGTTAAAACTCTCCTCTGATAAAGATGCGGCATCACCTAAAACACCATCTAAAAGACGAACTACCGAGTCTGTTATAACCATAGAAGGCAGCTCACCGCCGGTTAAAACATAGTCGCCAATGGAATATTCCACAGCATCTGTCAGATCTGTTACTCGCTGATCTACTCCCTCATAATGACCGGCAATAATAAATATACGTTCCTCGCCGGCTAAAGCCATGGCTTCCCTTTGATCAAAAATTTTACCAGCCGGAGTTGTGACGATAACTTTATCACCTTTTCTAAACCCATTCTCCTCCAAAGCCTTAAGGATTGGCTCAGGCTTTAGCACCATACCGGAACCACCGCCATAAACTTCATCATCAGCCAGATGAGGGTCCTGAGCGTAAGAGCGGATATCATGAATATCTATGGAAACCAAACCTTTATCACGGGCTCTTTTTATTATTGACTCATCTAAGGGTGTATACATACTGGGGAAAAGAGTAAATATATCAATCTTCATGATACTGACAAGCCTCCAGCAATCCCGGCGGTAAAGCCACTATAATTTTCCCCGCCGCTAAATCCACTTCTTTTATCACACTCTTCAGCGCCGGTAATAACAAATAATCACCGCCGCCTCTGTCTACCCGATAGACATCATTGGCGCCTTGAGAAGTCATATCCTTCATCGTTCCCAGTATAACGCCGTCTATAGTTATGACAGGAAGATTCTCTAACTGAAAAAAATAATACTCATCCTTTTTCAGCTTCCCTACGGCGCTTTCCTGGATACGCAAAAAAGATCCACACAGATCCTCTGCCTGATTCCTGTCCTTTATTTCCTCAAAACCTAAAATCAACAGCTCTTTGTGGGAACGGCAGGAGTTTATTGTTACTGTCTCACCGCTAACTGATAATTCCATTTTGCCGCCTTTTTTAAAACGATGAGGATTAGAAGATAAGGAGATAACCTTAACTTCACCTTTTATACCATGAGCCGCCACTATTTTACCAACGTCTATCATATTACCCCCAAAGAAGCAGAGACCGAGAAAAAATTCCCGGTCAAACTAAGATATCAGCTTAAACAATATCTAAGCTAGCTTTTTCGTTGTTCTTGGTAGCATAGGCCTTCAATACCACCCGGATAGATTTCGCTATTCTTCCTTGCTTGCCTATGACCTTACCCATATCATCGGGATTAACGCTTAATTCCAAAATGGTGGAATGCTCCCGTTTGTTTTCTTTAACAACAACATCTTCAGGATGTTCCACCAAAGAAGCGGCAATATATTCTACCAATTCTTTCATGTTTGACACTCCTTATTTGATGCCAGCCTTTTTAAACAGGTTTTTTACGGTGTCGGATACTTGAGCGCCGTCTTCTATCCATTTTTTAGCTTTTTCTTCATCAATTTTTAATTCAATAGGGTTAGTTAAGGGATTATAGTAACCCAAAGTCTCAATGAATCTGCCGTCTCTGGAATAGCGGGAATCCGCCACCACAACTCTGTAAAAAGGTGCTTTTTTCGCGCCCATTCTCTTTAATCTAATTTTTGTTGCCACTTTAATTTCCTCCTAAGTGTAATTAAATAATTTATAAATAAAGTTAAAATCAACAATCAATTTAAACCAGGGAATCTAAACTTACCAAGGCCTTTCTTTTTGCCCATGCCGCCAAACTGCTTCATCAATTTTTTACTCTGTTCAAATTGCTTTAAAAGACGGTTAATGTCCTGAACTGTAGTACCGCTGCCCCGAGCTATCCTCTTTTTCCTGCTGCCGTTCATGATTCCGGAATTACGTCTTTCTTCCGGCGTCATACTTTGAATAATAGCCTCTGTCTTCTTCATTAAATCTTCATCTATTTCCAAATTCTTAAGAGCTTTATTAGAACCAACTCCCGGCAGCATATTTAAAAGATCCTGCATAGAACCCATCTTTTTCATACCTTGCATTTGTTCATAAAAGTCTTCTAAGGTAAATTCAGATTTTAGAATACGTTCTTCCAGCTCTTTGGCTTTTTCCTCATTATAAACACTCTGAGCCTTCTCTATCAGGGTCAGCATATCACCCATGCCCAAAATACGGGATGCCATGCGGTCGGGATGGAACACCTCTAAAGCGTCACTCTTTTCTCCCATACCTACAAATTTAATGGGACAGCCAGTAACAGCCTTTACTGATAAGGCAGCGCCGCCTCTGGCGTCACCGTCCAGTTTTGTCATGATGAGACCTGTAATATTCAATGTCTCGTTAAATGATTCCGCTACATTTACCGCATCCTGACCAGTCATGGCGTCTACCACTAAAAGTATCTCATGAGGTACAGCCAAGTCCTTTATAGCGTTTAATTCCGCCATAAGTTCCTCATTAACATGAAGGCGTCCAGCTGTATCCAAAATTATTATGTCATTGCCATTGCTTTTTCCATGCGCTATGGCTTCCTGAGCCACGGTCAAAGGAGTACTATCTACTGTCTTAGCGAAAACCGGAAGACCTAAACCCTCTCCCACTACCTGTAACTGTTTAATGGCGGCAGGACGCTGTAAGTCACAAGCCACCAATAACGGCCTGCGACCCTGAGTTTTAAAATAATTACCAAGCTTACCTGCGGTTGTCGTCTTACCAGCACCCTGGAGGCCAACCAGCATAATAATAGTAGGAGGTTTAGAGGAAATTTCTATCTTACTCTCTTTAGAGCCTAAAAGCTCGATCAGCTCCTCATTAACTATTTTGACTACCTGTTGGCCAGGAGTTAGGCTTTCCAACACTTCAGCGCCTAAGGCTCGCTCTTTTACCGTGGAAACAAACTGCTTAACGACCTTAAAATTTACGTCCGCCTCCAAAAGAGCTAAACGAATTTCCCGCATAGAGTCATTTATATCAGCTTCCGACAGTTTTCCTTTTCCTTTTAGTTTATTAAAGGTCTCTTGGAGTTTTTCTGCTAAAGAACCGAATACAGCCATATTTACCGCCTTTCCGCCGCGTCTAAAGCGTTAACTTCCGCTATAATATCACTTAGTATCTTTTCCTTATCCTGGTTAGTTTCTAACTCCGCCAATTTTTTGCGTATGGTGGTAACATGAAGGGAAATCTCCATAAATTTAGCAGCTAATCCCAACTTAGCCTCGTATTCCTCTAAAATACTGTCAGTGCGCCGCAGTGTGTCATGAACAGCCTGACGACTAATAGAAAGATTTTCCGCAATCTCCCCTAAGCTCATGTCCTCACTATGGACTAAATCGTATATTTCCTGCTGTCTCTGGGTCAATAAAGGACCGTATACATCAAATAACAGAGCCTTTCTGCCATATTCGTCCATTCTTCTCTCCTGTCAAGGAAAAATACTTTACATAGTTTATCACACACTTAGATCCCTGTCAAGTAAAAGTTCTTTACAGCATATTTCTTGCCCGCAAAAAATCACGCAAATATTCATCTAAATCCTGACTTTCAAGGTCTATCTTTCTAATTATTGAAGAAACCGTACCTGAAGTTAAAAGGTCCTCCATAGAAGAAAGAACATCCTTTATTTCAGGATTAGCTATAAGCAATTCGTCATCAGCTACAAAACAAGCGGTCTCAGGTGTGAAAAATCTGCCGTCATCAGCAAATAAAAACAGATTATATAAGTTATTATATACAGAGGTACGGGAACCCACCATAATATCAATATCACCCCGCCGCAGAGCAAAAAAGCCCTCATCCTCAGTGTAAACTTTGGCATCTTTAAACTCTAAATCATAGGCTTTGCACAAAGCTTTATAACCATCCTCATTTTCATAAAAGGAAGATTCCATGCCAATCGTTAAATCAGAAGACAGCTCTGTTAAACTGCTTATACCTGAACCTCTGTCTAATCCCAGCTGATCCCTTAATTCCGGAGTCATATACAGCGTATGACCGCCGTCGTAGCCTAAACTATCGGAAACATAAATCCCTTCTTCCAGCATCGCTGTTTGGATCTGCACCAAAATAACAGCATATTCCATTTGAGAAATAGGCTCCTCTAAAGCATTCAAATATATAGATCCCGCATAATCAAAATAAAGATCAATTTTACCATCACGCAGATTTTCATAAAGCGACTTAGAAGTAAAATTCTCCTCCTCTGCAATAGTTACCTCATGCTCTGTCTTTTCAGTAAGCAAAATAGAAGCTAAATGCGCCAAAATAATCTGTTCATCCGTATTCTTTGTAGCTATACGTATTTCCTCACTATGTACCGCCTCTTCCTCCTCAGCGCCACAGGCCGCCGGTATAAGCAAGACTAATACTAAACTGATTATCAAAATAATCTTTTTCACATTCATTATATATCACCAAATCCACATATACAGTAATTATCTAAAATATAATAATAACATAAATTTACAGATTAAACAATATAGCCTTAAAACGTCTGGTTTTTTTTAGCGTAAAATGATATACTGTAGAAAAATAT
>CAWVFN010000054.1:0-13129 GCA_963928475.1 Bacillota bacterium | reverse complement strand
TCTAATGAGGGAATATAGAAAAGGGGATCGTAACCAAAACCATGGTTGCCTCTACAAAGTGTCATTATTTCACCTTCTACAGTCCCTTCGGCATAGTATTCCTTACCATCTGGCAGAACCAAAGCCAACACGGCGCAAAACATTGCCTGACGTTCTCCCGGAGCCACTGTTGCCATGGCCTTTAAGAGTTTTTCATTATTAGATTTCGCTGTGGCGTTTTCGCCGCTATAGCGGGCAGAGTAAATACCGGGAGCTCCATTCAAAGCCTTAACGGCAAGACCGCTGTCATCAGCTAAGGCCCAGTGTCCAGTGGCTTTAGCTGCGGCTCTTGCTTTTATTGCGGCATTCTCCTTAAATGTTTTGCCAGTTTCCTCTGGTGATGATAAGTTAGGAAAATCATGGAGCGTCAATATTTTTACGTCCATATCTGCGGTTAATTTTTTTAATTCTTCCGCTTTATTTAAATTGCTGGTAGCAAAGAGTAAATTTTTCATTACTGATTTATACCTTTCAAAATATTATTGCTTATCGCTAATATTTCCTTGATGCCTTTGTTGGCCAAATTTAGCAGACTCTGAAGATCGTCAGGACTATATGTGCAATTTTCACCTGTTCCTTGGATTTCCACATAGTTACCTTTGCCAGTCATTACGACATTCATATCCACATCAGCGTGGCTATCTTCGGCATAAGCCAAATCAAGGGATATTTCTCCGCCTACTATACCTACGCTCACAGCGGCAATTTCTTCTTTAAGTATGGATTTATCTAATCCCATTTTTTCCAGAGCTAAGGCAAGACAAAGCCAAGCTGATGAGATAGCGGCGGTACGGGTACCGCCGTCAGCCTGAATTACTTCGCAGTCTATTTTAACTGTTCGTTCCCCCAGTTTATTTAAGTCAATACTTTGTCTTAAGCTGCGTCCTATAAGCCTTTGTATTTCTACTGTGCGGCCGCTTTGTTTGCCTTTTACAGCCTCTCTGTCACATCTTTGCTGGGTGGAAGCGGGGAGCAGAGCGTATTCCGCTGTTAACCAGCCTTTACCAGTACCGGTAAGAAAGTGAGGTACTTCATCTTCTATATTAACGGCTGTTAATACCCGGGTATCACCCTGGCTCCAAAGTACCGAAGCTGCCGCGAATTTCTGTAAACCTATTTCTATTTTAATATCTCTTAAAGCGTCAAGCTCTCTGTTTGTTCTAAAATTGTTCATAATAATGCCTCCAGTATTTCAGGAATATTATAACAAATTTTATTAAAAAAATAAATAACAGTTGATAAATTATAAAAAAAATGTAAAATAATATATATTTAGTATTTTAAGGCGATAGCCTGGGGGGTCTTATCATGGCGGAACCACGAAAATTGAGGGGTAGGTTTTCAGTTGGCAACATACCCGCTTTTCTGCTTATTATTGTATTTTCTTGCATTATTTTTATAGCTATGGGATTATTTCCGCAAATGTACACGAAGCTGTACATTTCCAGTTGTCTTAGTAATCCGGTACTAATATTTCTTAATTTATTACCTATTTTTCTTTTTATGTTGTTCTTTTATGGTTTAACGGCTCATTTGCCTTTTAGTGTTTTATTGACTTCAGTTGTTTTTCTTTCAATGGGACTGATAAATAATTATAAAATACTATTCCGTAATGATCCATTTGTTGTTTCTGATTTATCTTTAGGCCGTGAATTAATAGGCATATTGGGAGACTTTGATTCCTCATTATTACTGGCTTCTATAATAGGTATAATTATACTGTTAATATTGTTCTTTTTGGTACTCTTTTTTTTCCGTGCCGCTAAATTATCGTGGTGGAAGAGGGTTATAATTTGCCTTTTATGTATCTTGACAATGGCTGGTATTTATCCTGCCATGTATACAAAGACTGACATTTACGATTCATTGCCTGTTTGGGGCAGTATATATTCTAAATCAGATCAATATTCTTCTAAAGGCTGGGTCTATTCATTTATTTATGAAATAAAAAAATTGACGGTTGACCCGCCTGATGGTTACGATATAAAGGATTATGAGAACAGGGATGAATCGAATGTTTCTGCCTCAGCATATGACCAGTCGGTTAAACCTCACGTTATAATGATTATGTCAGAAGCATTTACGGATTTAAGTGAGAATGAAAATTTTGATTTTACTGGATACCGTGATCCGTTGAAGAATTATAAGTCCATAGCAAAGGAGGCGGTAGTAAGCGGGCATCTTGCTGTTGATGTTTTTGGAGGCGGTACAGCTACTACTGAGTTCGAGGTTCTTAGCGCTATTGATATTGATGCCTTTGATTCTTCAACTAGTCCATATGATTTAATAAGGAAAGATTTTTACTGTTTGCCTGGAATTATGAATGATTTAGGTTATGATACTGTTGCCATACATCCTGGAGATGGCTGGTTTTATAATCGCGATAATGTTTATGACTACATGGGTTTTGGCCAATTTCTTTCTATAGGTGATGGTATAGATGAAAATTCAGAGATGAAGGGGAGCTATATTTCTGAGGCAGTAACTTATGACTATATTAATGAGGTATTGCTTCCGTATTTAGAAAATAGTGATACACCTCTTTTTGAGTTTTGTGTCACTATTCAGAATCATGGTGGCTACTCTATGAAGTATGGCGAGTATCCGGCTGGTTTTAATTCCAAGGTTGATTTTGAGTATTGGGATGAAAACCAGTTAAGCAATTATTTTTGTGGTGTAATAGATGCTGATGAGGAGCTGGGTGATTTTATAGATTCTTTGAAAGACAGTGATGAGCCTGTAGTTGTTGTCTATTGGGGAGACCATTACCCTTCATTCAAAAATGTATACGCGGCAATAGGTTATGGCTATCAATCTGAGGAAAGTGGTTATACAGATATGGATATGTTTTATACGCCCTTTTTTATCTGGCAGAATGACGCGGCGGCGGAAATAACTCCTTTAGCTGACAACGCCGCTTCCCTTGGTTTAGGCCACGATGAGCTGTTTAACGCTTCCTTTTTAGGCAGTACTCTTCTTGAATTGCTGGGTTTCGATGATATGTCAGCTTTTATGTCTTTTGCTAATGAAGTACGGGAGGAAATACCTGTAAAGATAGCAAGAGGTTATGTTGACGGAGAGGGAAATGTTACAGAGACTTTGTCTGCTGACTTAGCTGTTATAGACGAGGAATATGTGAAGTGGTCTTATTATATGATGTTTGATAGGTAAACTATTTATTTCAGATTTCTTATTGTATTGCGGTTGGTTTTTCTATATGTTATAATTTTTGTGCTTGCTAAAGGCAATGATTTCTTTTGGGAAGGATAACAATAATATATATGGGCGATTATAATATTAAAAGTTTAATAATTGCTTTTGTTGCGTTGCTAATATGTATCTGTTGTTTGGGAGTTTATTTTTGGGGAATTATGCTGAACCATGATGATGCAGCTGTGGTTAAAAAGCAAGAAACCATCTTACCGCAAACGACAGATCCCGCAGAAACCTATGCTTTGGTTCCCGTTACGGAAGATGGCGGCACCTGTAATACTTTTTATAATTATATAGACGGTTATTCTTTGACAGTTAGCGGCGATATGGTAGTGGATATGTCCAGAGCCGATGTCTACGCTTTGTTAAGCAATAGTACTACACGGCTGGAGATATATTGCCAGCCCACACCTGATCAGGAGTCTAAGGATAGCTACATTGGTTATTCCAATGGCTTTTTAACTAATGATACTGATCATCAGTTACAGGTAGATGAAACATGTAAATTTGGTGATAATTACGCCAAGGTGACTGGCTGGAAACGGGAAAAGAGTACTTCACTGGAAGTGGATTACAATAACTATGTTTCCTTAGATATATTGATGAATAAAAAGGTATATTCTATTTTCATTAAATCTACGGAACCGATAGATGAAAGTTATTATCGGGATTTAGCGGCGAGTTTTTCCTTGAGACCGGCGACAAAATCCTATAAAGCTCCGAAAACCGTGGCGGTAGATATATCAGCCAGAGGTTGGAATAAGGAGACTGAGGCTTTTTACAGAAAGTATTTTTTAGAAACAGCTGATCTTACTTGGGGTATTTTTGAGCCTCAATTCGCCTATTTCGATTTTAGTAACTATAAGAAGATAGAAGAACGCTTGGATTACGAATTTCCTATAATGGTATGGTATAATCATATAAGTGAGGAGCCTGATGTTGACTATTGGCGTTCACTTCTTACTGAATCATATGAGAGGGGCAAAATTTTAGAGCTGACTTTGCAAACGGTGGATCTTGCTGCTGATGAAGGAAGCATGGTATATGGTGTCCTAGACGGTGAATATGACGAGTATTTAGAGGCTTATGCGCAGGTAATTGCTGATTTTGATCATCCGGTACTGTTTCGTCTGGGCAATGAGATGAATGGCGATTGGTGTTCTTATTCTGGTTATCAAACTTCTAAAGATTCTCTGATTTTTAAAGAATTTTATAGATACGTATATAATATTTTCAGAGAGGCAGAAGCAGATAATGTTATTTGGGTCTGGAATCCCAATGGTGAGTCTAAGCCGGATTTCACCTGGAATCACCCTCTCATGTATTATCCTGGTGATGAATATGTTGATATTGTAGGTTTAACAGCTTATAATACAGGTAATTATTACGAAGAAGTAGGCGAGGAGTGGCGCAGTTTCAAAGAGCTTTATCATGATTTGTATAACGATTATACCCAGTGGTTTGGTCAGCCCTTGATGATAACAGAGTTTGCCTCGGCCAGTGCTGGCGGTGATAAAGCCGCCTGGATAGAAGATATGTTTGAAGAGATAGAGAACTATACTTCTTTAAAGGTGGCGATCTGGTGGGATGGTTGTGACTATGATGACGAAGGCAATATAGCCCGTTCCTATCTTATAGATGAGTCTGAGGAAATTCTTGATACATTTTATCGCGGTTTACACGGCGATGATATTAATTAGGGAAAACCATTGTAAAGGGGTAATATTTTTGTTAGAATGAAGGTATCTTGATTAGGAAAGGTGAATTTTATGAATAAGGATAATTTAAAAGTATTGTTTAATGAGGAGCAAATCGCCAAGAGGGTAGACGCCATTGCCCAAGAGATAAACCGCGACTATGAGGGAAAGGATCTATTGGCCATTGCTATTCTGAAAGGTTCTTTTATGTTTTTCTCTGATTTACTGAAAAAAATAGACTTACCCTTGGAAATAGATTTTATGGTAGCTAAGAGTTATGGCGATAACACTCATCCTGGTGAGGTGCGCATTGTCAAAGATTTAGATAAACCTATTGAAGGACGGCATATACTTTTAGTTGAGGATATACTCGATACAGGACAGACACTGCATGCTCTCTATAAGCTTTTGGAAGTAAGAGGCGCCGCTTCTTTGAAAACATGTGCTTTTTTAGATAAACCGGCACGGCGTAACACTGATTTTTACGCTGATTATAAAGGATACGAAATCCCAGATTATTTTGTGGTAGGCTATGGCCTGGACTATGCTGAGAAATATCGCAATTTACCTTATATAGCTGAGTTGTGTTTGGCGGAAGAATAAATTTTATAAAAGAAGAACCGTTGATGTAAAATCAACGGTTCTTTTTTTATGAAATAAGTTGATCTCTGTACTTGCCTGGGCTCATACCTGTCACGGCTCTAAATACTTTCGTAAAGTAGCTTTGTTCCTCAAACCCCACCATTGTTGGTATATCGGATAGAGCCAGAGATGTATCAGCCAAAAGTTTTTTACTAGCTTCTATACGTACTTTGGTCAAGTATTGGGTAAAGGTTACGTTTAACTCTTTTTTAAATATTTTACTGAAATATGGGGGGCTGAAGTGAACATAATCTGAAATTTGCTGCAGGGTTATACGCTCTTTATAATTTGAGTTTATATAATGCAGAGCAGAATAAATTAAATCAGCATTTCGTATACTGGGCAGATATTTTGATGCTTCTAATAGGCTGCGAAGATTTTTATTGATCCAGCTTGATGCTTCTTTAAGATTATCGAGGTAACCGATTTCACTTAAAGCGCTGACACATCTGTCAGTCAAATAGTTCGGTATTTCCTGATTTTCCGCTTTTTTATAAAGAGTAATAATAAAGGCGAACATTTCCTGCCGTTCCGCCTCCAGGTCGGCTGTTTCTTTTTTCAGGGATTCGCTGATAGCTATTAGCTGCTCATTGATAACCATGGGCTCATCTTTTTCCACGGCATTTATTAAACGCTGCCATTTTTCGGTTTCGGGTTTTCGTTCCCTGCGTGATTTTTTTTCTTTTTCTAATAAAAGGCGTATTTCCTCGATCTGATCTGATGGTATTTTTCCTTCAGAGACGGACATTGCTATCATGTCCAGGATATGCTTTAAGGATTCCAAGCGTTCTTCATCTACTACGAGAGATGACAGCATACTATCTCTTAATTCCGGATTTTCTCGGAGTATTTTTTCGTGGAGAGAGGATAGATGTTTTTGCCGGGTAATATTTTCCCTGGCTGAGTCAAAAAATACATGTCCAGCTACGAAGGCACCTTCAATTTTCCCATCTATTATTATAGGAGCGGACCAGTGCATTAAACCCAGGGGACAAAAATAAGATATACATTCTCCTTTGTTCTTGGAAACGGCTGCGCCGTGATTATGAACATTGAGACAGAATTTTGCCAGTTTATGATCTTTTTGAAAACAAAACTCTTTATGTACAGCACCTGGACAGGGATCATAAATTTTATCACCTTTAACTATCAGACATTCTATACCTGTAGCATTAGTATAATCTCTGGCTAAATTCTCGGCTTTTGCGAAATCATATTTTTCTTGTTCGTTGCCCATAATATACTCCGTATACTTACAAAAAAGCAGTTCGATGCAATTATTTTATAAAGTGGTAACCCAATTATGCTTATCTTCTATTTTGCCCCATTGAATACCTGTCAGGGTATCATAAAGTTTTTGTGTCAGTTCGCCCATTTCCCCATTACTAATGGTAATAATTTCTCCGTCTTTATTTAATTCAGAAACGGGACTTACTACAGCGGCGGTGCCGGAACCAAAAACTTCCTCCAATTCACCTTTGGCATGGCGTTCGAAGACTTCATTAATGGAAATAGTACGTTCATTGACATTTATGCCCATATCTTTAGCTAATTCTACAATAGATTTTCTGGTTATTCCACCTAAGATAGAGCCATTCAAAGCTGGTGTAGCCAGTTCGTCGTTAAATTTAAAGAAAATATTCATGGAGCCGACTTCTTCAACATATTGTTTATGAATACCATCGAGCCAAAGAACCTGAGCGTAACCTTTTTTATTAGCTATTTCTCCGGCTAAGATACTGGCAGCATAATTGCCTGCTGTTTTAGTGAACCCCATACCGCCTTTGACGGCTCTTACATATTCGTCTTCTACATAAATTTTTACTGGTTTTAGTCCTTCTTTATAATAAGGTCCCACAGGTGAGAGAATAATAGCAAAAGTATACTTGGTAGAGGCTTTAACCCCTAAATGGGGATCTGTGGCAAAAATAAAAGGACGTATATATAGAGAGGTATTCGGCGCCGAAGGGACCCAGTCTTCTTCCAGTTTGATCAGGGTTTTCAAAGCTTCCAGCGCGTATTCTTCATCTATTTTAGGAATACAAAGTCTATCGGCTGAAAGATTAAGGCGTTTAAAATTTTCTTCCGGGCGGAAAAGATTAATTTTTCCCTGGGGATTGCGGTATGCTTTCATGCCTTCAAAAATAGACTGGCCATAATGGATAACCATAGCTGAGGGATCTAAGGAAAAGGGGCCATAGGGTACTATTTTCCAATCATGCCAGCCATTTTCATCATGTTCCATTACCAGCATATGGTCAGTAAAGGTTGTGCCAAAAGCTAAGTTATCTGTGTCTGGTTTTTCTTTGAGTACTGGACTTTTGTGAATTTCAATATTCATATTTACTTCCTCCTGCTGACACCGGCCGTGCTTTTGCAAATAAACATATTGTAAAATTGGTCAAGTGTTTATTTAATAAAAAGTTATTAAATAATTCTATCTCATATTATAAAAAATTTCAATACTATGCTTGGTGTTTGACAATTATTCCACTAAAAATATCAAAATTTAAAAGCAAGAAATATTTTTATAGTTTTACCATTATTACCATTGAAAAATGGGGATATTTTTTGCCCTATAAGCGAAAATAAAATTGATTGAATTTAGGATTGATAATTATTATTTTCGTTGTTGGGAGGTAAATTTTGAAAAATATAAGTAAACAAATTAAAGCCTTGATTTTAGCCTTAATTATGTCACTGGCTTTAGTCATTGGCTTCATAGAGGGAGGCTATCTTTTCCCTCAATTTTATGGAGCCCCTGGCGATGGCGAAGAGAATTTATCTTTGAAAGCTTATGAGGAATCTCTTATTAATAATGCCTTAGGTGTATCTGATACTGTTGATAAAAACGCCAGCCCAGTTTTAACTGCTATATCTGATAAATCAAAACTTATGTTAGGAGGCACTTCTTTAGGCATAATCCTAAGGTCGGAGGGTGTTATGGTTGTAGGTTATTCTGCGGTGGAGGATGAAAGCGGAACTGTGGTTTATCCTGCTAAAGAAGCTGGTGTAGCTTTAGGTGACAGTGTTTTGGCTATTAATGGCAATGAAGTAGATGACGATGATACACTTCTCTCTTTAATTAATAGTGAGGGAGTCAAAGGAGATATTGTATTGACTATAAAACATGGCGCCAGGGAAGAGGATGTATCTATCTCACCATATTTTTGCCAAGAAACTAATCGCTATCGTATAGGTCTCTATGTCCGGGATAATATGGGGGGAGTTGGCACACTCACTTTTTATGATCCGCAGACAGGCCGTTTTGCGGCTTTAGGTCACCCTATTCAGGGAGCAATAGAAAATGAGGATGAAAATATTTTAGGTCATGCGTTGCCTTCTTCTATACGCAGCATTAAAAAGGCGACAAAGGGCAGCACTGGTGAAAAGATTGGTTATTTTGAGGATGGAAGTTTTGATGGCGTAATAGATCATATTGGCAATTACGGTATTTATGGTGTTATGTCTGGTACTGTAAATAATCCTCTTAATTCATATATTTATCCTGCCGCTTCTGATGAGATAGAAAAAGGAGATGCGGAAATAGTCACAGTTATAGAGGGAAATACTCCTGAATTTTTTACAGTGGAAATCACAGATATAGATAAAGATAACATGGAAGGCAAAGGCATCGCTTTAAAAATTACTGATAAAAAACTGCTGGAAAAAACAGGCGGTATTATACAAGGTATGAGCGGCAGCCCAATAATTCAGAATAATAAGCTTATTGGGGCAGTTACTTATGTGACAGTAAATAATCCCAGTGAGGGATATGGTTGTTTAATATCCTATATGATAGATGAATGCAATCAGTAATGTTTCTCCAAAGAAATAGATATGTGTCTATAAAATGGGTATTATGTCGAAATATATTTATTAATAATTTAAAAATTATTGAAGGATAATATTAAATTATGTAGAATTATTTCTTTTATGAAATAGAATGTAATTATTAAAGGGGAGATGTTATTGCAAAAAAGAAAAAAAATAATAATAAGGGGTAAAAATCTTACTTAAACATCAAAAAGAAAAATTTTAGGGAAATATTTAATTAAGTACCAATTATTCAGAAAACGGAGTGTGGAAAATGACGGAAAAAATTAAAATTATTATTGCTGATGACAACAAGACCTTCTGCGACAATTTAAAACAGCATCTTAATTCTCATGAGGATATGGAGGTATTAGCTACAGCTTCCAATGGCATTGAAGTTTTGGAGTTAGTTGAGGAAAAAGAACCAGACTTACTTATTATGGAATTAGTAATGCCTCATTTAGATGGAATAGGTGTTTTAGCGAAACTAAATTCATTGCCAAAGCGTCCGAAAGTAATAATCAGCACAGCGATGTCCCAGGAAAATATGACTCAAGAGGCAGTACGTCTGGGTATAGATTACTTTCTCATGAAGCCTTATGATTTTCAGGTATTGTCAATGCGCATACACCAGGTTATAGGCATGGAGAATAATATTATTGAACCATTGGCCATAGTTACTAAAAACTATGAGGTAGAAGTCACCAATGTTCTGCATCAGATGGGAGTTCCTGCACATATCAAGGGTTATCAGTATTTACGTGACGCCATAACCTTTGTCATAGAGGATATGAATTTATTAGGAGCCATTACTAAGGAGTTATATCCCATGATAGCCAAGAAATATAATACTACAGCCAGCAGAGTTGAACGTGCTATCCGTCACGGCATAGAATTAGCCTGGGATCGGGGTAATATCGAGTTGATGAATAAATATTTTGGTTATACTATAGATGTGGAACGTGGCAAACCCACAAATTCAGAATTCATAGCCATGATAGCGGACAAGCTCAAAATGGCAAATCGTCTGGCTTAAATCTTAAAAACTCTTCCCATTAGAATCAATGGGAAGAGTTTTTATCTTACCAGGGTATCACCGAGGTTGTAAGTCTTATTTCTACCAGCTCAGCATCATTTCTGCCAAATTTTTGGCTAAGACATCCGGCATCATGGCGTTGCTTAAATACGGAACAGTGATCGAAGTCGAGAAGTTCAATCCCATTTTCCTGTCTGTAGCGCCAATATTTCTGACTGTTTTTATCTTTTATCGCGTATAATATCATCAACCAACTCTTTCTGCCAAATATTTTAGACGGCTTTGGCTTTTAATTTTGTTCATAGTTTGGTTTTCTGCCCATTCATTAAGTTTACGCCATGGCTTAGCAGTGGCAAAAATATCTTTTGCCATATCTAAGCCTTGAGGCAATGACCTGGCCTTTTTGCCTATATAAAGTATAAGGGCTGTATTGAGACATACAATATCTAAGTCTTTACCTTCTCTTTTGCCTTTAAAAAGAGCTGCTAATCTCATAGCTTCCTTTTCTTTATCACATGAGGAAACTAAGTCTTCAGCTTTTGCCCTTTTTAATGATAAATCCTCAGGGTAAAAGCTTCCTTCTTCAATGGTTCCGTCTTCTTTTAATTCGGCGTAGGAGGTTTTACCCATGGTGCTGGCTTCGTCAATACCTGGACTGCCATCATTTTGGTGGCCATGTACAACCATACAGCGTCGGTAACCTATTTCCCGCATTATTTCGGCTACGGGTTTAACCATATCCGGAGTATATACGCCTCTTACTCCCAAAGTAGGAGATGCTGGATTAGCTAAAGAGGCCGCTATATTGAGAATAGAGCCAAAAGAAATTTGACTAAGAATTCTTCCTAAGGCTACAGGGTGTACAGATGAGCTGGTACCGTTAAAGATGCCAATTCCGCATTGTTCAATGCTTCTTTGAGCAACTTGCGGTTTCGCCTCTACATCAACGCCTAAAGCTTCCACCACATCCACAGTGCCGCATTGAGAGGTTATTGCTCTGGCGCCATGGCGCGCCATATATATACCGCCGGAGGCTGCTGCTACCGCCGCCGCAGTACTTATATTAAAGGTTTTTATGGTATCCATACCAGTGCCGCTGTTTTCCATGAGCTCGTCTTTTATATTTGGTGTTACTTTAACTGTATCAATTTCATATATACTATCCCATACCGCCGCTATTTCCTCAGTAGTTTCCCCTTTTGCCGCCAGGGCGGCTAACAAAGCCCCTTGCTGCATATCTGTTTCTTCGTCCCTGAGAACTCTTTTAAAAATAAAAGCCATTTCGTTACGGCTAAAATTTTGTTTATTAACAAGTTTTGTAATGGCGGCTCCAAAGTCTTTTGCGGTAAAATTATCGTACATCTTATGATATCCTCCTTTTACTTAAACTTAATTTGTGTATATATATCCTGTGTTATTTCTTCATTTTGCAGCACTTGTTTCAAATTATTTATATTAATTTCCTTTGTTGGCAGCTGAAAAAAATCAGGTTTTTCCGCCAAGAGCTTTAGTGCTGTTTTAGCATTTTTTAGAGAACAGCCATAAGAGCCATAAACAGACAATTCCTTATAGTGTATAAGATTGAATATTTCACGCGGTATTGGCTCGTCTGCTGTTAAACCGCTGAAAAACCCTAACTCTCCCCCTGGATTTAATAGTTTGATACTTTTACTGAAAGCGTCATTTTGAGGGCAGCAGGGAATGGCGATATCAGCACCTCTTTGCCAAAATTTTTTAAATTCAATCTCAGTAGTATTTTCAGGCAGACACTTTATACCCATAGATAAGGCTATTTTTATTTTAGCAGGATATTTTTCTAGAATGATAACATCGCCGCACCCATAATACTGTGCCAGTTTAGCCATGAGCAAACCCAGTACACCACCGCCAATAATTAGAATATTTTTATTTTTAAACTTTGTTTTAGAGGCCATATTAACGGCGCAGGCTAACGGTTCACATAAAACCGCTGTATCTAAAGGAAGATTATCCGGCACTGGTTGAATAATACCATTTTTCACTCCCTCCTTTGGTATTAAACAATATTCACTAAAGCCTCCATCAAGATGAAAACCTAATATTTTCATTTCAGCGCAGAGGTGGTCATTACCACTTAAACAGTGCTGGCATTTGCCGCAGCCAATACCTGGATGTATCTGAACCCTTTGACCTATTTCATAATCATTAATCTGGTTCCCTATGCCATCTATGATACCTACTATTTCATGACCAAGGATTCTGGGAAGTGAGAGATCCCGCTGCCCTCTATGATAGCATTTTCTGTCCGTGCGGCAGATACCGGCATTGATTACTTTAATAACTACTTCACCATTTCGTGGCCTTGGTTTTGTCAAATCAGCAATAACGATTTTTTTCTGTCTTGAAGAATAGCCGCTTTCATAAACACCTCCTAAAAAATAAAAGCCCGCATCTAATGATGCGGACTTTTTCCATAGTCCTGTATAAAAATATAAGGCAGGTTTCCTGGCTTGGATTCACAGCCTTTCATCCCTTCCCCTAAGGCTTAAACCTTAAGGTGGTATTGATGATAGCTCCTCCTTACAGTGGCGGGCCCGCACAGGCTTATACCTGTTTCCCTTTTACTCACGATGGACACCTTATATCTTTTATAAAGTTTAACAGATTATAAACAGTAATTTATATTTTGTCAAGCTTTTCTATCCAG